>JANMDL010000812.1:0-8402 GCA_031376295.1 Chitinophagales bacterium | reverse complement strand
GCTGTATGCCATACTGCTGATACCTACCAGTGACAGCAGCACTATTTACAAAGCACCACCCCGCAGTTTTTACTGGAACAGGGATACCCAGTGGCTGGCGCTGGAGCAGCGTTTTCAGCAGGTTAAGAAAGATAGCGCTGCTGCCGCAACCGCTGAGCAGCTTTTTACACAGGCAAACAATATGCTGCTGCAATTACAAAGGGGCAATCACCCGGCAGCCGACAGCCTTTACGGCAGTATTGAAAATAATTTTTTTACCATTGCACCATACGTGGCCATTGCGCCTGCATTGCAACAGCGGTACATTGAGCAGTACAAGCAGGTACGGTATGCCGCCAAGCAGCAATCGCAGCAATGGGATATGAACAGCATTACTGCCCGCAACAGGCTGTATACATTGCTGTATGGTATGCGTGCCGCAGTGGAAGAAACCCTGCTGCAGGGCGATGGAAAATTTGCAGCAGCCATGCCCTGCAATAATGAGGCATCTGCCACACCATCGGCAAAAATATTTGGTATAGATGTGCACAGCGGCGACCTGCTGGTATCCCGTGGCGGGGCAGAGGTATCGGCCCTCATCAGCCGGGGTAACGATTACCCGGGCAATTTCAGCCATGTGGCATTGGTATATGTGGATAGTACCGGTAACGCATACCTTATTGAAGCACATATTGAAAAGGGTGTGGCCATTGCCAATGTGCAGCAGTACGAAGCGGATAAAAAACTGCGCTTTATGGTGTTGCGGCCAAGGGCTGATTTGCCTGCGCTAAAAAGCAACCCCCTGCTGCCGCATACTGCCGCAAGCTATATGTATGAGCAGGCACAAAAGCGGCATATCCCTTATGATTTTAAGATGGATTTTGTAGATACATCAGCCATGTTCTGTTCCGAAGTGGGTTCTTATGCTTACCGGCATAATGGTGTACAGTTGTGGAAGGGGTTAAGTACCATTTCATCACAGGGTGTGGTAAACTGGCTCAATGCTTTTGGTGTGGAGCATTTTATTACTCAAATGCCTGCCGACCTTGAGTACGACCCGCAACTGACTGTAGTGGCCGAATGGCGTGACCCTGCCACCCTGGCCAAGGATCATATTGACAATGCGGTGATGGACGTAATGCTGGAGCAGGCAGACAAGGGTGCCACCGTGGGTTATAACCGGTGGATGCTGCCCGTGGTGAGGATATTAAAAGGCTGGTGTGTGTTGCTGAATAAAATGGGTAAGACTGGTAAAATACCCGAAGGCATGAGTGCCACACAGGCATTAAAAAACCAGTATGTGGTGGATATGCACCAGGCGGTAAAAAAAGAAACGGAAGTATTGAAGGATGGATTTATCAAAGAGCATCAATATTTTCCGCCTTACTGGCAAATGGTGGCGCTGGCAAAACAGGCTTATCTGAAATTATACGGCAAATAATTTTTTAGCAAACAAAAGCCCGGCAATAAACCCGGGCTATTGTTTGTTCTTTGATGATGTTTTTAGTGTCCGGGCTTGCCCATTGGATCAATGTAGGGGCCTAAATCTCCGTATGCAAAACTTCCATTGGGATTGATAACTGAACTACGGCCAGTCGCCGGTTTACCGCTTGGGTCTAATGATGTGCCGGAGTTGGGTGAAATATTCGCTGCAGGCTTACCATTGGGGTCTTGCTCAGCCCTTTTTTGCGGCTTACCCCAGGGGTCTAACAAGCTGCCGCCATCCCTGCCGTTAGGGTCAAGCCCCATTCCTTTTCCATTAGGATCCCAGATGGGCCCTATGTCTTTTTGATTGGGCTTTCCGAAAGGATCAGTCCAACCTCCCTCCTCCTTTACTGCAATCTTACCGTTTGGATCAATTATCACGCCTGCATTTTTCACAGGTCTCCCATCAGGATCTATCCAGATGCCAATATCTTTTTTGGGTATTCCATAGGGGTCAACAAAACCTCCTTCATCCCTGGTAACAGATTTACCATTATCATCCATCCTTGGACCAACTAAAGGAGTCTCCGCACTTACCGGCAGTAAAGCATCTTTTTTACTGCAACTGAGCAGCAGCACCATGGCCGCACCCAGTAAAATTTTTGTTTTTTTCATGACTTTTCTTTTTATGTTTAATAATAAAGCTGCGCAAAACATGGCTGTCAACCACCTGTCCGCTGCAATTACCTTTTGTGCAATTTATTGTAAAACCCTCCCGCTTTTTTATGAATGTGATGTACCCTTCCGCATCTGGTATGAAAGAATGACTATTTGTAATGTGGCAGAAAAAAGGCCGTGGTACTGCGTTACAGCAGGTACGATGGTATGCCGTTCAGCATATTTAACTAAATTTTTACTACCTGCCACTGTAATTTCACAACCAGCCTCATGACATTCTCCTGCTTTTATATCCGTGAGCACATCATGCCAAAACAAGGGCAGCCCTTACCATAAACAACTGGCCATGCAATGTATCATTATCGACGGAGAACCCAACTCTGTTGACCTGCTTACTGATTACCTGCACAAAACCCGCGGCATCGGGTTGCTGGCCGTTTTTTGTGAACCGCAAAGCGCCATACAATTTTTAAACAGCCATATTGTTGATTTTATCTTACTGGCTGTTGAGTTGCCCGGTTTATCTGGTTTTAAACTGTACGAAACCTGCAAATCGAGACCACCGGTTGTATTTATGGGCAGCAATGCCATACATGCAGCAGAAAGTTATAACCTCAATGCCATTGATTATTTGCTAAAGCCCATCAGCCAGGGCAGATTTATTAAATCCATTGCAAAAGTACAGCGGCATATACTGCTCAACCGGGTTGTACATGCACAACATCAGCTTACCGAACGTGTATTTATCAATTTAAAAAGCGGCGCACAACTGCACCATGTAAAAACTGCAGATATTTTATTTTTAGAAAAAGCGGGCAACTATCTTACTGTATTTACCCGCAACAAAAAAATTCTAATTCGTGAAAATATGGAAGGTATTTTAGCACAATTGCCTGCGGCATATTTTACCAGGGTGCATAAAAGTTATATTGTAGCTGCCGGGCATATTGATATTGTGGAAAGCCATCAGTTGCGTATAGGCTCACATATTATTCCTCTTGCGCAGGTGTACAGGGATACGCTTAAAAAAGTGCTGGAAAATCCGGCGATGTAAGATGTGCTTGTACAAATGCATTTTATTAAGTAGTTTGTGTTTCTTTTTACAATATGGATATTGAACAACTCCGCAGCTACTGCCTTGCCAAACCAGGTGTGGAAGAAACCCTTCCTTTTGGACCCAATGTGCTGGTATTTAAAGTAATGGGTAAAATGTTTTTATTGTGCCCGCTGGATACAGAAGGCCTGCAGTTTAATGTAAAATGCGACCCCGACCTTGCTGTGGAATTGAGAGAACAATATGCCTGTGTACTGCCTGGCTACCACATGAATAAAAAAAATTGGAACACGGTAATGGTGGATGGCAGTATACCTGTAAAAGTTTTAAAAGAGTGGATTGATAATTCTTATACATTAGTGGCCGATAGCCTGCCTGCAAAACTGAAGCAGGCATTAAAGCAATAAAAAAAGCAGCCATTTGCAGGCTGCCTTTTGCTATATAAATCTGAATTTTTTATCCTTTACTGCCCCTGTGGGTTGGGTGTACCACTGGCCGGCACTTTTGCTGGAGAAGGTTTGTTTACCGGCACTGTGCTTTGCTTATCCCCTTCAGGATTGTTGTTTCCGGTTTTTTCGGTATTGCCTTTTCCTGATATTGCCTGCACAGGCTTCTCTCCATCACCCGCAGGGTTGTTGGGTATTACCTGCCAGTTCATTTCCTGCTTATCGGTTGCGTTTACCCTGCGCAGCGGTCTGGGTGGTGTAAGTGACCCTGTGCAGCCCTGCAGGTATGCTTCAAACTTAGAGTTGGTTTTAACATGAAAGCCAGGGTTAAGTGTAACTACGGCACCTGCATTGTATCCAACAGAAGTTCCGGCCCCGCCATCAATCACTTCGGTAGAACTGATATCAGTTGATACCTCTGTATAGTTAAGCCCCGTTACCGGCCCCGAAAGTGTAACAGAAGCTATGCAACCCGTATAAGTTTCGGCATAAAATACGCCCCTGCCAAATGTGGATGCATAAATTCTGTCGGTAGCTATGTTTGTATTTATTTCCAAATCGGTTACACGGGTAGTGGGGAAGCCGTTATTGTACATAATCCAGTTTACCCGGTTGTCGTTGGTAACAAATACGCCAATGTCAGTGCCAATATAAATGCTGTTGGCAACATCACTATTCATCACTATACTAAGAACGGGTACATTGGGCAGGTTGCGCACAATTGAAGTCCAGGTAGGGCTGGCCAGGTTGGCATTGAATGTTTCATACACTTTTTGAGTGGCAGTATAGCCACCAACACACAACACAACATGGTTGGCATCGGTAGGGTCAACCGCCAGCTCAGTAATATTACTTAGTAACGGAAGATTGCCTGTAATGGATGTATTACTCCACACGGCGCCACTCAAATTAAAACGCCTTACAGTACTGCCCTGTGTGGCATATAAAATGGTATTGTTTGATGGTGCAAACTCCAGCGATTCGATGGCATTGGTAAAACCGGTTACAATGGTACTCCATGCTCCTGTACCAGAAGTAGGGTTGTAATCAATATCAGTGTACCCGATATAAATATGCGTACTAAAACCCGGGCGTAATACCGCAGGAGTGGTCCAGTTACCAGCACCACCCCTGATGAATGTATTGGAAGTACCTCCATCATCACTTCTGTAAAAATTGCCGTTTTGGCTTGACAGGTAAATAACATTCGTGCTGGATGGATTTACCACCGTTTCCATGCCATCACCTCCGCCAATACTAAGGTACTGTGCACCTGTATTGCGGTAGGTGCCATTGTCCTGCAGGCCCACGGTAACAAAAGCCGCCGAAGCTGATGGGTCAACACCCATTCGGTAAATCTGGCCTGTTTGCATATTATTGTTGAGGCTCGTCCATATATCAGTACTGCGGGTCATGCGGTACAGGCCGCCATCGCCTGCTGCGTACAAATAAGTAGCATCGCATTTCAATTCAAAAATATCGGCGTGCGAAAAAAGATTAATGTTAGTTGTCGACCAGTTGGACACCTGCGTCCAGCCGGTACCGCCAGTAGTGCTTTTGTATATATCTAATCCACCCACATACAAATCTTCAGTATTAGTAGGCGATACAGCAATACATATATTACGCCAGGCCTGGCCACCCAATACATTGGGCGTATTGCTGCGCAGGGTAAAACCGGTGCCGCTGTTGGTGCTGCGGTACAAGCCCTGAAAAGCAGTGCCATCGCCATACAATAAATAGATATAGGCACTGTTGGCTGCAGTTACCCCAATCTGTATCCTGCCGCCTGTTGTAGGCAAGCCGGCTGTTACTCTGTCCACCCTAAAAAAAGTGAGACCACCATCGGTACTCTTGTAAAAATAAGGGCCGTTGCTGGTAGCATACATGGTAGTGGTGCTGCCGGGTTGATACACAATATCATAAGCATTGGTATTAAAATTGGCTTGTACACCTCCAATGGTAGTATAATAAGTAACCAGTGTCCAGGTAGTTCCGCCGTCTGCTGTACGGTACAAACCATTATCGGTACAGGCCCATACAATGCTTGAGTTGCCGGGGTGTACCAATAGCTTATAGCCCTTTACCCCGCCACTTTCCGGAAAGGTAAGGCCAGTTGTAAGCCAGGTAGTACCTGCATCAGTACTTTTTAGCACACCCGTGCTGCGGTAGCCAGAAGCACCACCCACAGCGCCTGTAAGCGCATACATGATGTTGGTATTGGTGGGTGCAATTTCAATGTCCTGCACAGCCAGGTTAGGTATACCATCTGTTTTGGCCGTCCAGTTATACGTGCTGCCACCTACAAAATCGCCAAACCACATACCACCGCCGGGGGTGCTTACCCAAATATCGCTGCCCACAAAATCAAGGCTGCTGGTGCGGCCTACGCCATTTTGGTTATCGCCTGCCAATATGGTTGGGTTAGGCTGCCCAAGTGGTATCCAGTTGGAAATACCTGCCAGCACACCATTGGGCTGTACATTGTTTGCCCTGAAATTATCTAATGCCTGCTGGTTATTCTTTACAAAATCCGGAAGTGTACCATCGGCACTGATATTGTTTTTTACCATAAACTTCCAGCGGTTAAATTCCTTCCAGCCGGTACCCTCTTTGCCATATTCAGCAAAAAAGGCCTCTGCTTTTTGTGTAATGGTAAAATAATTATTGCTGGGGTCTTTTAAAATGTCGCCAATATTGGCTCTTTGTGCTGTTACAGCAACCGCAGCCCCCAAATAGAGGCCGGCGAAAAGAGCCACCTGTTTTATATATCGCTTTATCATTGTTCAGTGATTTAAATAAAAAAAATAATAGCTGCTTACTGGTTGGCTGCTGCTTTTTGTTCCAGCTTTTGCACTTTTTCAGCCAATACATTATTCTTCTTATTCAGGTCAATGATATATAAAGTCAGTTCTTCCACTTTCTCCATCAGCCGCCTGTTCATATCCCCCAGCATGATGCCGTTCTTTTCCACCTCGGCGGCGGCAGGTATATTGGGCAGGTGTTTATTGGTATTGATGGATTGCTCCAGTTGCTCCAATGGCATCAGTTTGTAATTGTTACTGAACACATAATCGGGCCAGGCTGCATACAATTGCACTTTTACCTCTTCAGCAATAATTTTACCATGCACACTCAGGTTGTACCCCGCAGCAATCCTGTCTGACGTACTACCGATAAGTTGTGTACCATTAATATGCAGTTTGGCATTAGGGCTGTAAGTACCAATACCGGTATTGCCCCAACTGGGTTGTAAAACGAGGTAATTGTTGGCGCCTGAGTTACTCCATATTACAAGCGATGTATCGGTAGGAAACACCGCACCGCCAAAAGCCGCTTCATTAGCCGTGTAAAAATTAATACCCGTACCGCCCATGTTCAGGGTACGGCCATAGCTGCTGCCGTTGTAGCCAATACCTATACGGCCATCGTCCCTCATGCGCAGCAGGGTATCGCCAAGGTTGTTCCTCAGCAAAAATGTGTTGGTACCAGATGTTGCGCCTGCGCCTATTACATCCAGGCGGCCAAGTGGCACACCGGGACCTGAGAATCCACCAACGCCCATATTACCATTTTGGCTGAAATAGTGGCGTGGGGTAATAGTAGTACCACCATCCGGCGTGGTATACCACCTCAAATCGGCACCGCCGCCGGTGGTAGCCATTTGCCATTCGTTGCTGCCTTGATAACCAAATCGTATCAAACCGCTGCTGCTTTGTACAAATAAATCGCCACCATTTATATGCAGCAGGTGTGCAGGGTTTGTAGTGCCAATACCCACTTTACCGTCGGCACCAATAGTGAGGCGGGGGTTTGCCTGTATAGTAAAATGCAGCTTGCCCAAAGTATTGCCCGAGCTGGTGCCAAAATCCACATCTTCGGGATTGCCTGCATAAGAGCCCCAGTAACCACGGTACACATCTCCTTCAAAAATGCCCATGTACATCGGGGCGGCGCCATTAAACTGGGCCACATAGCTGCTGGGTGTTTTTACATCAAGCCTGGCAGCAGGTGTGGTGGTACCTATACCCACATTCTGGGCAGTAAGTAAGCTGGTTGCTAAAAAAAACAGGACACTAAAAAGAAGAATTCTTTTCATCTTTATTATTTTAATTGTTAATGGAATTACGTACTGAGCAAGCGGAGACTTCAGGATTATGCCTTTTTAATGGGAAATTGGATATTCAGTTGTAAAAATATAAACAAAATACAATATATCCGATACCACAAACTGGTGATTTTTACAAAATCCCGAATATTTTACCGTCACTTCCGGCTATTTCCCTCTATATCTGCAAGGTGCCATATTTGTTACCTGATTAAATAAATTATGGTAACAATCCGGCCGGTTTTACCATTTCGGTGTAACTTGTCATTCATTTGTACTACATGCAGCAGATCATCAATTATTTTGAAACCATCTCCAGCCTGCACAGGGCCATCATCCTTGCAGGGGGCATCACCCTTTTCTGGATAATTGAAGGCATTATTCCTGCAAGGCTCTTTAAGTACAATAAATGGAAGCATGGTGGCATCAATATTTTTTTTACCCTTACTACCATTGTGGTGAATTTTGCCCTGGCTTTTATGATGAATAAAGCCTGCGAGCTGGCAAGGGATCATCATTTTGGCGCATGGAACTGGTTGCCGCTCCCCTTTTGGGCAAATGTATTGGTATCGCTGATGCTGCTGGACCTGGTAGGTGCCTGGTTCATCCATTTTATTGAACATAAAACAAAATGGATGTGGCGCTTTCACCTCATCCATCATACAGATGCTTTTGTAGATACCACCAGCGCCAACCGCCATCACCCCGGTGA
>JANMDL010000811.1:0-1960 GCA_031376295.1 Chitinophagales bacterium | reverse complement strand
GTTTCTATTGCCATTGATAAAACGTATAAACTGGGCGGTACCGGTGTATTGCAAAATGCTGCTGAAATTGGCTGGGGCTATGATATACCCGGCTCGGAACTGAAGGATACCAAAAAGGAAAAGAGAACCTGGCGCTTTGTTGGCAATAATGTACATGATTTTGTATGGGCAGCCGACCCCGATTATAAACATATTGTAAGAAAAACAGCCAATGGCCCTGTGCTGCATGTGATATATAATTACAAAGAAAACAATGCCGCCAACGATGCCGCCTGGGCAAAAGTGGCCGATGCGGCAGAAACAGTACTGCCCTTTATCGAAAGCCGTTTTGGTAAATATCCTTATCCCCAATATTCATTTATACATGGCGGAGATGGTGGCATGGAATATCCCATGGCAACTCTACTGGCCGGTAGTGGCCTGGGTACGGTGTTTCACGAATGGCTGCACAGTTGGTACCAAATGATGCTGGGCACCAATGAAAGCCTGTATGGCTGGATGGATGAGGGCTTTACAGAGTTTGCCACCAACCAGGTGGAAGAATATTACCGGGTAAACGTTACCCGCAAACTGCTGCAGAATGATGCTAAGGCACTGAGAACATCCGATTCTATGGCCACCATTTTACCATTACTGCAATATCCAAATTACAATTCTTATTATGCCCTGGTAAAAAGTGGGCTTGAAGAACCCCTTACAACACATGCCGATCACTTCAACAACAACTTTGCCTATAGTATTGCATCCTACTCCAAAGGCAATGTATTTATGGAGCAATTGGGGTATATAACCGGTGCGGCTGTAAGGGATAAAATTCTGCAGGAATATTACAACAGATGGCGTTTTAAACACCCCAATGTTAATGATCTTATGCGTGTGGCAGAAGAGTTAAGCGGTCTGAAACTAGACTGGTACAAAGAGTATTTTGTAAACAGTACAAAAACCATTGACTACGCCATTGACAGCCTGTGGGAAGAAGGCGGTGTTTCCAAAATACGCATCAAACGCATTGGTAAAATGCCAATGCCCGTTGATCTGGAATTAACTTTCAAAGATGGCAGTACAGAAATGCACTATGTACCGCTGAACCTGATGTATGGCGAAAAACCCAATGAGAATAACGGGCAAATCCGTATGATTCATGAGCCCTGGCGCTGGACACACCCCACATACACGGTTGAGTTTAAACGCAGGTTGCTGGACATTAAATTTGTTGAAATTGACCATTCCCGCCGGATGGCAGATATAGATCAGAAAAATAATTTTCTGGAACTGAAATGGTAAGAAAAACCTCCGGCAACAAAAAATCTTATACAACATGCTGCTGTATTGATTTGACCACTTTTAAAAAGTAGTCAAATCAATACAGCCATGACAGAATATACTGCAGCTTAAAGCAAGCAAAGAATTAACAAAAGCAGGCCGGATAATTAGTCCACCTTTTTTATATGGTATTATATTTTATCGGTATATTTGTCCGGGCTGCTGCTCCATATTAAAGTCGCCAAATAATAGATATGAATAATTTTCCTGGCTATATGCTGAATGCCAATACTCCTTCCAAAACAGCTGTGGCTGCATTTACAGAGGGGCTCATTGATTATTTATTTCCAGTGGTGGAAGACCCGAAGGCCTTTTTACGCAATCACAATTCGGTTCAGGCTGCATTGCAAAAACATTTGATAAACATACTGTCTCCCCTCACACTAAAGCTGGAACAGTTGGATGTGCTGAACATAACAGACAGATATTTTGCCACGCTTGAAAACACCAGAAACAAGCTGATAAACGATGCTGCATTTATACTTGAATTTGACCCTGCAGCTTATTCGCTGGAAGAAGTAATCATTTCTTATCCCGGTTTTTCGGCCATTATTGTACACAGGCTTGCACATGAGCTTTACCTGCTGAACATTCCCGTTATACCCCGGATGATGAGCGAATGGTCTCACAGCAAGTC
>JANMDL010000785.1:0-2803 GCA_031376295.1 Chitinophagales bacterium | reverse complement strand
CCACCGGTACCCACTGCGGTGTTTTCCTGGCCGGTCGTATTCAGGTATAATGCTTCGCTGCCAATAGCTGTATTTTTTGCACCATTGGTGTTGGTTGTTGGCTGATTAGCAAATAATGCTTTTGAACCTACCGCAGTATTATCTATAAAATAGCTCACATTTCCATTAGTGAAAGATTGGGTATATAATGAAGAATCGCCAACGGCAGTATTGCGGTTACCCACCCTGTTGGCAGCCAGTGCAGCAGCACCCATCGCCAGGTTGCCTGAGCCCAAACTGTTTAAAGCAAGGCTGTTTGCACCAAATGCAGTATTGGAGCTGGCCGTTGTGTTTTTACCACTGTTGGTTCCAATAAAAAAATTACTGTTATTCGCATTAAACTGCCCCACCCAACTATTATTTTGTTTAAACCGTATGGGCATATTATCAGTGGTTCCGATAAAATTCACAGCCGTATCTGTACCGGTATTTCCTGTGATTCGCCAGTCAGTATTATTGGTAGCAGTTGCCAGCCAAAGCCATGCCGCTCCATTGTAATAATAAAAACCAGTACTGTCGGGTCCGCTTTGAAACACCAGCAATCCCGTAGCGGGTGATGCAATGGCGTTTTTTTGCGCCTTGGTCATACGGGGCACCAGTACGCCTTTGGCATTGCTTTTTACGTCAAGGATGGCGCTGGTTTGGGCGCTGCTGCCATCATTATTTATGGCAAAGTTCTGGGCAATAGTAGTGTGTATGGTTAGCAGTGATAGCATTAAAACTGCAAGCCTGTTCATATTGAATAATTTGCTTAAAAGTACGGGCAGATAGGGGTTTAAAAAATCCCCTAAACTGGGGAGGGGAGGAAGTTGAAGGTTAACTGCGGGCGGTTGACAGGCTGATTATGTAATGACCTTCTCATAGCACTTGCTCTCACTGGCATGCTTAAATCATAAAGCAGCCACATACCCGCAAACGCTCAGGAGGATAATCTTGTATGTGTTAAAAAGCCAGATAATTTAAATGTGGATAAAAAATATTGATATATAGCATAAATAATTTTACTTTTATTATGACATTTCGCTTTCATTAAACAAAAACAAAAAACATGAAAAAATTAAGTAAACAACAACAAAAGGAAATAATGGGTGGCGGGCCTTGTGGAAAAAAGACCTGTACGTTTAATCCTTTGCCAGGTGCAGTTTTTATAGGTGCCTGTCCTTCCACAATGGGATGCTATGCACCCTACTACCAGGTAATTGCAGGCGACTGTTCTTCTATAACATTTTGCAGTACCGGTATTTAATATAGTAATTTTTTCGCTATCCGGCAGTACTTTTTAATAGCCATAAAACCTGACCGGCCATCAGTAAAATAATACTGGCAACTTGCACAAAAAAAATCTCCTGTATTGCTGCAGGAGATTTTTTTTGAAAGTGCTGATGATTCTTTTGTCAGAATCCTTTAAAAAAACTTATTTGTAACTGGAGCATGCGCAGCGGGCTGTTGAATACTTCGGCCACCTGGTGCTGGTGAATATTTTGTGTGTTAACATTAATAAACTGCATATTGAGTGGTTTGGCTCCATCTGTTGTAAGGGTAGCCGCACCAGACAGTTTTCGGGTATTGATATAGCTTACATTGCCTCCGGCTGTATAGTGTACACTAATATCAAACCAGGCCATGCCCCTGTCCCAACTGCCCGAAAAAGCAGCCATATCCAGTTTTACACCTGCACCTGCACCTGCGGTCATGGTGCCATCACGCAACAGCGATTTGCGATCCAGCGGATGGCATCCATCAACATCGTGTGGATCGTCAATCCTGATATTGGCATACAGGCTGTTATAACCAAGCCGTGTGCTGAGGTAAGGGGTAATGGAAGTGTTTTTTAGTAAATCGTACCTGAGTACAGCGGCAAGCTGCCACATATTGCTGCTGTAATTTACATTGGTAACCGTTTGGCTTCCATCTGTAAAAGTAAAAGTTTGCTCCATGTTTTTTTGGGCATAAGTGCCAATACCCATTTCCAGTCCTGCTGAAAATTTATTCAGGCTCCCACGCAGTTGGTATATACCTGATAACATAATGCTGTGCGCAGGGTTGATATTGGTTTTCATTTGTTGCATTGGTAAAGCGAGCTGGTAACCTCCGCCAACGCTTAACTGCCCCATTGATGGCGCAAGTAACAGTAAACCGATAATTGTTGTGTACAAATGCTTCATAAAATTTGCTTTTAATTGTATCCCGGCCACAACGTTTTCCTGCCATCACCACAGGTTGTATTTTATAGCCAGGGGTTAATAAATATATATTACTTAAAATTAGCAAATAATACAAATGCCTGCATCAGGGTATTCGAATTTTAACATTTATTATACATGACCGGAATGCCTGCCGAAAAGCGGAAGCCTTTGTGTAAAAAGGAGGTTACCGTTTTAATGCGGTAACCTCATATAATTAAATTGCAGTGCTGTACTTATTGTTTCACCAGTATCTGGTGGTGGAGTATCCTTCCTCCTTTTTCTATCAGCAGCCAGTAATTACCCGCTGGCAGTAAGCCCATGTCTATTGATGCAGCTGTGGAATTTACTTTCTCTGTTTTTACCAATTGCTTTGCTGCATTGTACAATTTTACCTGCACTGTTGCTGCAATGCCGCTGATGATAACAGAACCTGTTGTTACAGTTGGAAATACCAGTATGGGTTTTGTGTCATTCATTCTTACCAACTGCATGGTGGAGTAGGCATACCGGCCATCTCTGTCAACCTGTTTGATGCGGTAATAATTCAGGTTGGCTAAAGGTTGTGCATCTGTATATGC
>JANMDL010000770.1:0-2979 GCA_031376295.1 Chitinophagales bacterium | reverse complement strand
GCATTACCACAGGATTGGGGTCGAGAAAAGCGGCTTTCATCAACCCTTTCATATCCGCAGCATTGGAGGGATACACTATTTTGATTCCCTTAATGGTGAGCAGCGTGCTTTCTACGCAGCCGCTGTGGTATGGGCCACCGCCGCCATAAGCACCTGTGGGCACCCGTATAAGCGTTTGCACAGGAAATTTTCCGCAACTGAGGTAGCAGCTTTTACTTATTTCAGTCACCAATTGGTTAAGCCCGGGGTAAATATAATCGGCAAACTGTACTTCCACAATAGGTTTAAGCCCCACGGCACTCATACCCACGGTACTACCGATGATATAGGCTTCCTGTATGGCGGTATTAAACACCCGGTGGTCGCCAAACTGCTCGGCCAGGGTTGCGGCTTCACGAAAAACACCGCCCAACCTGCGGCCCACATCCTGCCCGTACAGTACCGCTTCGGGATATTGTTCCATAATTTCCCTGATGGCGAAAAGGGCAGCATCCACCATCATTATTTTTTCCCTGCCTGCAGGGTGGCGTGTACCCTGCTCCTGTGTGATGGGCGTGGGTGCAAACACGTAATCAGCTACTGTAGTGGCATCAGGTTCAGCGGCAGCAACTGCTTTTGCAAAACCGCTGGCTACCAGTTCTGCAGCTTCTTTTTCTATTTGTTCCAATTGGTCATTGTCAATACCCGCTTCTATCAATGTTGCCCTTAGTTTTGGTTCGGGGTCATCCGTAGAATGATTGCGGAGGTCTTCCTCAGACCGGTAAAATTCTTTGCGTACCCCACTGGTATGATGCCCAAGCAGCGGTACGGTGGCATGCACCAATATTGGCTGGCGGTTTTTTCGAACGTCTTCCACCACATTTTTCATGGCTTCATAAGCTGTAATAAAATTACTGCCATCAATGCTTACGGCGCTTATTCCTTTAAAGCCCTGTATATATTCGGCTGCATTCATAGTACGTGCCTCTGCTGCACTTACACTGATGCCCCAATTGTTATCCTGCACTAAGTAAATGATGGGTAATTTTTTTAAGGCAGCAAATTGAAATGCTTCACTCACTTCGCCTTCTGTTACGCTGGCATCACCCAGTGAACAAACAACCACAGGCAATTCGTTCCCATACCCGGTTTTTAGTTGTTGCGGATAATATTGCTCTAAATAAGCTATTCCCTGGGCAATACCTGTGGTGGGTATCACCTGCATGCCGGTGGCGCTGCTTTGATGTATGATACCGGGCTTACCGGCACCCTTGTAATTGGGGTGTGAATAGTACTCTCTGCCGCCGGTAAAAATATCGCCACCTTTGGCCAGTAGTTGCAGCATCAGTTGGTAAGGTTCAAATCCAAGACCCAGTAAAATGCTCTCATCCCGGTAATACGGGCTCACATAATCGCAGGGCAGCAACTGGAAGGCAGTGGCAAGCTGAATGGCTTCATGCCCCCTGCTGGTGGAGTGTACATATTTGCACACGGCTCTGTTGGCTTCATAAATGTCAGCCATGCTTTTTGCCATGCACATCAGCCGGTAGGCTTTTAATAAAATTTCCGGAGCAATCGTTGTCATTAAGGCCCGAAATTAGTGAATAGCTGATGAAACAAAAAACCATCCGTATTTAACAGATGGTTTTTTTAATATTATTTATTGCTTAGTAGTTTTATTTAACATCCATTGCCAGCAGGCTTTGCTCTTCTATAAAGCCTTCCAGCTCATCGCCTACCACACATTCGCCTACGCCTGCGGGCGTGCCGGTAAAGATAAGGTCGCCGATATTTAGTGAAAAATAATTGGAGATATGTGATATAATTGAGTCAAAGTTGAATACCATTTCTCCGGAATTGCCCTGCTGCACCAGTTCTTTATTTTTGTAGAGGCAAAAATTGATGTTCTTTTTATTAAAGCCGGGTGTAATATCGATGAATTTACCAACTGCAGCAGAATTGTCAAAAGCCTTTGCCTTTTCCCAGGGAAGGCCATTTTTCTTCAGTTCGTCCTGCAGGTCACGGGCGGTAAAATCGATGCCCACGGTAATGCCGTTATAATAATTCTGCGCAAAGCGCTCCTGGATATATTTACCGTTTTTGGATACACGGAGTACCAGTTCACATTCGTAATGCAACTCATTGGTAAATTCCGGGTAATAAAAGGGCGTATGGCTCTGAAGCAATGCGCTCTTCGGCTTCATAAAAATCACCGGTTCATCCGGTACCTCATTACCAAGTTCTTTGGCATGATCTGCGTAGTTTCGTCCAATACAAATTATCTTCATAGCAAAGGAAGTTTTTTATGACCTTCCATAGTTTTATTAACGAAAGTAAAGAAATACGGTAAGAAAAACAATAATCTGGCTGATTAATCGCTGCCGGGGTTCAGCACAAGGGTATTTATTGTGTTCATTGTCCGTTCGAGTCCCAAAGATGCAAAAAGTTCCACGGCTTCCACGCTTTTTTCTATCTTATATTTTACCAATTTTTCTTCATCCCTGCGCCATTTGCCCAAAACATAGTCTGACTGCATGCCCTTGGGGAAATTGTTGCCGATACCAAACCGCAGTTTGGGGTACTTGTCGGTACCCATAATGGCTTCAATATCCTTTAATCCATTGTGTCCGGCATGGGTGCCGCTGCCCCGTAAACGCAGTTTTTCCAGTGGCAATGCCAGGTCGTCTACCACGGTAAGGGTGTTTTCTAATGGTATTTTCTCCTTTTCCAGCCAGTAGCGGAAGGCCCTACCGCTCAGGTTCATATAGGTAGTGGGGCAAATGCATACAAACTGCTTGCCTTTCCAGCTCAGTTCGGCCACATAGGCCAGCCTGTCTACCCTGAAGCTGCCGCCATGCTTAGCTGCAAAAGCATGTACCACATCAAAGCCGATATTATGCCTTGTGCCGGCGTATTCATTGCCCACATTGCCCAATCCAACAATTAAAAACTTACTCATTAAGCGCTAAGATAAAAAAAATGGGGTAAATGGGGGTGGGC
>JANMDL010000767.1:0-1788 GCA_031376295.1 Chitinophagales bacterium | reverse complement strand
AACAACTGATTTAATGCAGCCATGCAGCAGCACTGCCTGCGAGCAGAAATGGTATGTATTTGACAATACCAATTCGCCCAGGTGTCCTTTTTGCGGTACAAAACACCAGGGCACACTGCCTGTGCTGGATTTGTACTACCAGTTTAAACCAACGGTATGGAAACCGGAAAACCACCGGCTGATGGTATACAGCAACCAATACCTTTTTCAATGGCATGTAAACAGAAATATTACCCGCAATGAAAGGTTAACTGATGCGCAGAAAGTGCCGGTAGGATATTTTACCTTTCACAATGGCAAATGGGTATTTGTAAACCAGACGCTGACTTCCATGGTGGACAAAACCGAAAACAAAGACATTCTGCCTGGTACCATGGTAGAGTTAACACACGGCAAACAATTGCTGCTCTCCAAAGAAGAAGGTGGCAGGGTTGTGGTAATAACAATGGCAAATCAATAACAAAAATAATAAAACAACAATATGAGTGATTTAATTGAGCAATTTAATGTTTTGTGGCAGGAAATAATATCCCGGCCGGGAACATCACTGGCTATCATCGGCAACTTAATTATTATTGAGAGCTTACTATCGGTTGACAATGCAGCCGTACTGGCAACCATGGTGATGGATCTGCCGCCAAAGCAAAGAAACAAAGCATTGAAATATGGTATTTGGGGCGCCTATTTCTTCAGGGGGCTTGCCATGATATTTGCTGCTGTGCTGATAAAGATATGGTGGTTGAAACCATTGGGCGGATTGTACCTGCTGTATCTTGTATTTGACTGGTATAAGGGCAAACAAACCGAAAAGAAAGAAGACGACCTTATTGACAAAAAAAGCAATTGGCTGTACAGGGTAACGGTGGGCTCCATCGGCAGTTTTTGGGCAACTGTATGCCTTGTAGAACTGATGGATATGGCTTTTTCTATTGACAATGTTTTTGCAGCAGTGGCATTTACCCCCAATATTATACTGGTATGCACAGGCGTATTCATCGGCATACTGGCCATGAGGTTTATTGCGCAATGGTTTGTAAAACTGATGGAAAAATACACTTTCCTCGAAACAGCAGCCTTTATTGTAATCGGAATACTTGGATTAAAATTACTGCTTTCACTGTACGAACATTTCTTTCCGGAGAGTGCCATCAGTAAATTCCTGGGCAGCCATGCAGCCGATATCGGCATCTCGGTTTTAACAGTATCCATTTTCTTTGTTCCCATTGTAACCAGCATGTTGTTTAATGTGCCAAAAAAACATATACGGGAAGAAATTACTGATTAATCATCCAAAAAAATATACATCTTATAACAAAAGGCTGCGGAAAACATCTGCAGCCTTTTGCTTTACTATCCCTTTTTAACCAGAATTAAAATACTTATTTCACTATCTACTCAGCTTCCTGCTGCTCCCCTGCCCTTTCTTCCATCACCACATCCCCAGGCTTATCAACCGGCATTGCTGTATTTGTTTCAGGTAATGCTGCTGCAATAGCCTCATTTCCGGTTGATGCTTCAGTAATGGCTGGCTTCTCCCCTGCTTCCTTTTTGCGAAACGGCCTTTTCAAATAATGTACCTCCCTTTCATCCTGCTGGATATTATAGCGCAGGTCGGCCAGTTGTTGTTCCATGCTGGCTGCATTTGCTTTAAGTTCCTCAAGGGTCTCCAGGTATTCTTCCCGCTTTTGGTAAGAGCGCAAACTGGTGGGCAGGTTGGCAATCCGCTCGTTTACATCCGCTATCAGTTGTATTTCGGTTTCCAATTGCTTGCCGTACACCATCGCCTGG
>JANMDL010000729.1:0-5371 GCA_031376295.1 Chitinophagales bacterium | reverse complement strand
TTGCCCGCAGGTGCAGTTTTTTCTCCAGTTCATTTTTTAATCTTTTTCCCGACAGTACCAACCTGCTGATACAAAACAAGATCAATATTCAGAACCACTCTTACGGTACTGTAAACCAGCAGTTTTATGGAGCCGAAGCAACAGCTTATGATGTACAAACCAGGGCAAATAGAAATATACTCCATGTTTTTTCATCAGGCAACAGGGGTACAGAAGCAGCCACAACAGGCATTTACAGCAACCTGGCAACCTTTGCTAATTTGACCGGTAATTTTAAAATGGCCAAAAATATCGTCACCGTTGGTGCGTTGGATACCAGTGGAAACATTGCTGCATTCAGCTCTTCGGGTCCCCTGTATGATGGCAGGTTGGCACCACAGATTGCAGCTTTTGGGCTAAACGGCACATCTGATGCTGCTGCATTGATATCAGGCACAGCCACTTTGCTGCACCAGGTTTTTAAAGACAGCAACGCACAGGCAATACCACCTGCTTCGTTGGTTAAAGCGGTACTTTTTAATACTACTGATGATGTGGCTGCCAAAGGAATAGATTACAGAAGCGGCTTTGGCGCTGTTAATGTGTACAGTGCTGTGGCTGCTATGCTGCTGAAGAAATATGATGGCAGCCAGGTATCACAGGGCCAGGTATTTACAAAAAATCTCAGTATTCCTGCACAGGCAGCTAACCTGCGGATAACGCTGTGCTGGACAGATACAGCCAGCCTGGTTAACAATAATAAAGCAATAGTTAATGACCTTGACCTGGAGCTGGTTGAAACAATAAGTGGTACGGTATACAGGCCCTGGGTACTCAGCACTGCACCCAACGCTGATTCACTAAAAAAATTACCGGTGCGTAAAAGAGATTCGCTCAATACAGCCGAGCAGGTTTCAATAGAATTACCCAATGCGGGTCAATGGCAGGTAAGGGTAACAGGTACAGCCATTCAAACAATAACACCCCAGTCTTTTAACATCTCCTGGGGGTGGGATACGCTCAATACTTTTGTGTTTACCAATCCGCTGCAGGCAGAAGATATCAGCCTGGAAGAAAGCCCATTGCTTACCGTAAAATGGAAGACAGTGGTTGCGGATACGAACTTAACGGGCAATCTTTATATCAGTTATAACAATGGGGCAGGGTGGCAACTTACCCGATCTGGCATAAAGCTGGTGCGGCAGCAATATAAATGGCCGGTTAAGGATACTGCAAGCACTGCAAAGCTGCGCATGGATTGCCCCTTTGGCAGTTTTTTCTCCAATGATTTTATCATATCCCCGGTTACAAGTATTACGCTTGATTTTGTTTGCCCGGATTCGACAGGCATCACCTGGAAAAAACACCAGTACGCATCAGCTTACCAGGTATATGCCCTGGCAGGTGATTCGGCATACATGCGGCCAGTTTTGGTTACCGCCGATACCAGCGTGGTGCTTTTACGGAGCCTTTACAATTACAAGCTGTATGCAGTACAGCCGCTTTTAACTAACGCATTGCCTGCTGTAAGAAGCCCGGCTATTGATATACAGAGCCAGGGAGTGAACTGTTTCTACAACGCTTTTCAGGCCTTGAACAATGCCGGAAAAATTGACTTGTTGCTGGAGCTTAGTACCACTAAAACCATTGACAGTGTGATTTTCGAAAAATTGGGGTCAGGCAATAATGTAATACGTATACCCGGCAGGCTGCAGGTGATTGCCGGGCAATTAAATTATGTATCAGCCGACAATGAACCAATTGCTGGTGCAAATACGTACAGGGTTCGTATCCGGTATAAAAATGGTAAATCCTCGTATACAGAAATAATAACGGTACTCACAACCGGCAGCAGGTTTATACTTATTTATCCAAACCCGGTGCCATCTGGCAGGGCACTCAGTTACCAGCTAAAAGATATTAGTGCTGACTGGCAATTACAATTTATAGACATACAGGGCAGAATTGTTTTAAGCCAGCCTGTTACAATAGCAGGTACTTTGAATACCTCCAGATTGCAGGCGGGGCTTTATTTTTATCGCTTAACAGATAGAAAAACAAGTATTTCAGAAACAGGAAAAATCATCATCACAAATTAAATTATATGAAATTAAAATTCCTTACAGCTTTTTATTGCACCATGTTGTTCTCATGCAGTAACGATTTAAAAACAACTGCATCAGGTTTTAAGTACCAGATATTCCCGTCAGCCACTCCCGGTGATTCAATAAAACGGCGGGATGTGGTAAAAGTGCAATTGTACCAATATGCAGATGACACATTGCTCTCCAGCACGGAAGGTAAAATGCCACAGTATGTGGAAATAAACAGTGAGCTGAGGGAATTTGATTACACCGAATTGCTTTCAGCAATGAGGGTAAATGACAGTGCAGTCTGCTTCTTTGAAGTAAAAGACATTATGAAGCGTGCCGGCAAAGATGCCAAAATGCCAAAATTGCTGGAGAACCGCAGGCAGGTAAAAGTACATTTCAGGATACTCAATAAATTTTCATCGGAGGCAGAAGCCATGTTTGACCAGGAAAAAACGCAGAACAGCCTGGTGGGATATACCGGAATGGATGAAAAGGCCGGGCTTGGCAATGCCGCAAAATCTTTCGACAGCCTGATTAAATCTTTACCCGCAACGCCAGTTAAACTTGAAGGAGGCGTATATGTAAGTATAAAGGAAAAGGGTAGCGGGGGCAAAATAAAAACCGGGCAGCAGGTAGCCGTAATATACAAAGGGATGCTTGCAAATGGTAAGGTTTTTGAAGAAAAGACGAAGGATGACCCGTTTGTGATCCGTGCCGGTACAGGTGAGGCATCCAGGGGTTTTGATATTGCTGTTTCCAGCCTTTCAGTTGGCGATAAGGCAAGGGTGTATGTTCCGGCAGCACTGGCTTATGGTGCACAAAAGGTTGGAGACTACATACCGGCATTTTCCAATCTTGTTTTTGATATGGAAATTGCAGATTTGAGCAATAAGAATAAACAGCAGTAAATTCTATGAGTAGTCCATTTTTATTTGAATACGAATTAAATGACCTGTTTGAGTACTGCAGCAAACTATCCGGCGTTTTTAACCTGCCGGTTGTAAATAATGAAATAAGGTATCCGGAAGAAATAGCTGTTGGCAATTCAAAATTTTTTCGCATCAATGATTATATCTCTTTCCAGATTGTACATTATACCGCAAAGGAAAAAATGATGTTCAGGCGGGTTTCGGGGCAGGGCAATCATATCGTTATCACTTTCCAGGATTTTTCCTTTTCAAAATGTACCCAGCACAACTTTCAATGCAATGAAATAATACTCACCAACAACAAAATAGGCTCCATACAATGCAAAAATACCCGGCTTAACGAAACCGTGGTGATAGAACCAGGGCTTGAAGTGAGGGTTGTTGTGATACTGCTGAAGGAAAACTGGCTGGAAAATGTAATGAAAGACAACAACAGCAAGGATAAATTTTACAAATACCTGGTGAACCAGAATGCCAACCTGCGTAAAGAATACCTGTCGGCAGAGCAGCAGAAACTTTTTTGTGAAATACTGGATAAGCAGCCTGTGAGTATGCTGGAAAATCTTTACTACGAAAGCAGGGTGCTTAACCTGCTGGAAAGTTTTTTAAGCGATGTGCTGCTGAAGGAAGAGGCTGCTGACAATTATATTTTCTGCAGTGATGAGGACATCAGGATGATACAGACTGCCGAAAGGAATATTTCTGAAAATGTAATGAATTCCTTTGCCGGTGTGGACAAACTGAGCAGGCTGTGCTGTATGTCACGTACAAAATTTATCAACCTTTTTCATAAAGTATATGGTGTTTCATCTTTTGATTATTACCAGAAGAAAAGACTGCGTATTGCTTATGATATGCTTAAATCGGGTAAATATTCTGTAACAGATGTTGCCAATAAATTGGGGTACACCGGTATTACCAATTTTACGCAGGCATTTAAGAGAGATTTTGGCTTTTTGCCCAGCGATTTGCTGGAAGAGGTAAAGAGTTACCATTAAAACAATGGTATCAAAAAAGGGACAATTGTGTTTTACCCTTTATAGTTTTTTGTGTTGCCCGTTTTTTTACATTAATATCTTCTGTTGTTCTTTCGATACAAAATACCGGGGTTGCCGCATACCTGGATGCTACGGTAATATTAGTGTTGCCAGCTTCTGCGGTAAAAATTTTATCAACAAGCTCCGGCGAATTATTGTTTTTTGATAAATGCGATAGTATTAACTGACTGAGTTGCGGCCCCCTGCATGTTAAAAAAAGTTCAAGCGCCTGGGCATTAGACAGGTGACCATCATCTCCGCTGATGCGTTGCTTTAAAAATACAGGATACCCTCCATTGCTCAGCATATCATCACAGTAATTGGCTTCCAGAAAAGCTGCATGGCATTTACTGAAATAGTTTTTTACATCATTGCATGGAAGACCAATGTCAGTAAAAATGCCAATAGTAACATCATTGCCCGATACAATAAAACTGTGCGGATGGCAGGCATCATGCAGCTTGGGAAAAGCTGTAACAGATAGCCCGCCAATAGTTACCGGTTGATGTGCTGTAAAACTGTTTAACAGTTCCGGCTCAACAGGAATTTTTGCAGCAATGAGAGTAGCAGGAGTAATGTACACAGGTAGTTGATATTTTTTAGAAATGCCAGGCAGGCCTGTAATATGATCTGAATGTTCATGCGATACAAAAATGGCTTTTACCGATGTCATCAGCAGGCCCATTTGCTGCATCCTTCTTTCCGTTTCCCGGCAGGATATGCCGGCATCAATCAATACGGCTTCGGTATTATTGCCAATATAGTAGCAATTGCCATTGCTGCCGGAGTTTAAAGAAGTAATGTGTAGTGACATGTGGAACAAAAATAGTAAAAAGGAATGAAGACCTGAGGGCAACCGATAAATCCGTACATTTAACGTCTTAAATCTACAGATATGGCTGAGTTTTCCAGGAGAATTTTTTTAAAGGCATCCGGACTTTCTGTATTGCCCGCATTTTTGCCTGCAGTACCCGCTTTTGCAACAGGCAATTCCCCAAAGCAATTACCTGCTGATGGGCCGATGATAAAATTTTATGGTGATGGGGAAATGTTTGAGCCGGCTGCTTATATTGAACAATTGCAGCAAATAAACAAAGCCGAACCAATTGGAGGCGACCGGTATGGCAGTGGAGGAGCAGTGGCAGCATTGGAAAAAAATTTTATGGATATTACCGGGAAGGAAAAAGCGGTTTTTATGCCCAGTGGTACTATGGCCAACCAAATGGCTATTGCCGTGCTGAGTGGGGCCAGTACCAAAGTGTTTGTGCAGGATACCAGCCATGTGTACCGGGATGAGGCAGATGCTGCACAATCCGTTTTTGGAAAAAGGCTG
>JANMDL010000723.1:0-3748 GCA_031376295.1 Chitinophagales bacterium | reverse complement strand
GCGCATCAGCTTTCGCCTGGCACCTGTTAATTTTGTATCGGATGCAGTAGGGTAGTAGCTGTTGAGTACCGTTTCAAAATCCCTTATTTTATTTATCATGGCCGGGGTAAGCCATGGCGTAAGCGGATTTTTTCGCAGGTCGAAATTTTCCCAGTGTGGGCTTATCCAGTCTTCTAATATTTTAGGGACACTAAACCCTGCTTTTAATACCTCATTGTACATATCTGAGCCTTCGGTGGGTACCGGGCTGTAGGTATAAATAACGATTTCTGTATCGGGGTTGATATTTTTTATTTCCCTGATAAAGGCAATGTCGCCCTCAATCTGCTTCATGGCTTTTTGCGGGGTGGCAGCAGGGGTGCCCAGCACAAAGGAATACTCGGGGATGATGCCGAATTTTGCCATACGTGCGGCAAAAGATTTTATGACGGCACTGGTTTGTGTTCCGCCTTTGTCCATCTGTTTCAGTATTTCATCATTGCCCGTTTCTGCTCCAAAAAAAATCATCTTGCAACCCGATTGCCGCATCAGGTCAAGCGATTCGTCGGAATATTTATTAATGGTATCAATCCTTCCTTCGCCCCACCAGGTCATTTTATCATTCATAATGAGCCTGCAAAATTCAGCCGTTCTTTTTTCTGATACAAAAAAGTTATTGTCGTGAAACTCAATGGCATCTGCTCCCCATGTATCTTTTATATGCTTTACATCTTTATAAATCAACCCGGCAGATTTGCCCTTCCACCTGGCTTCGTAAATGGGTACTACGGCACAAAAGGAGCAGGTAAACGGGCAGCCCACACTGGCATGGTAAGCAAGGGTTTTATTACCAAGGCAGGTTTTGCCCAGGTATTTGTCAATGGAGTATAATTTATCCAATTGCTCAAAGGGCAGAGGTTTGAGTGTATCCTGGTCCAGCAGATCTTCCTTAATTGTTTTTACAATTTTACCATCCCGGTGGTAAATAATGTTTTTAATGAGTTCGTAAGGATGGTTATTGTCTAATGCCTGCACCAGGTTGGGAAAGGCATTATCGCCCGGGCCATTTATCACAAAATCAACATAGCCTGATTGCAGCACTACTATATGCTGGTTGGTAGCAAAATAGCCGCCCCATATCATTACGGTTTCTGGAAACTGTTCTTTTATTTTTTTTGCAAAGGGAATGGCCTGTTTTAATTGCGGGCCGGGCATTACGGTAAAACCGATGTATTTGTATTGGCCGGTAAGCAGGTATTGCTCCAGTTTTTGCCAGGGGTCGGTTTCCCGGTTACCATCCACAATAATCCAGTCGTACAGCCCATGTACGGCAGCAGCTATGGATAAAACAGAATTGGGTATGCGGCTTTTGGCCACAGCACTGCGGGGATTGAATAACAATACCTTATTCATTATCAAATGTAACGCAAAACGGGGTGCAGTGGTTGCCTTTGCAGCTATTATTTTGCAACGGGTATCATTCAAACACTTATTCTGCTTAATTTTAAAAATTCAACCAACTGATGAGGATTGTAAGTGTAAATTATTCAGTAAACAGGGCATACAGGGAGCCGCAGCAATGGCTTAGCCGGATTGATTTTTCGGTGGGTGTATTGTCTGCGCTGGCAAAGCTGCATGAAGTGATAGCCATTGAGCAGATTGCCTGCACTGCCAGTTACCAATCAACAGGCGTACAATTTGAATTTGTTGAATTTTACAGGGATACACCATTGTTTCCGGTAAGATTGCACCGCATGGTAAAGCAATTGCAGCCGGATGTGGTGATGGTGCATGGACTGATTTATCCATTGCAGGTACTGCAGCTTCGCAAAAAACTGGGGAGTGCGGTTAAAATGTATGCTATTCATCATGCAGAAAAACCTTTTACGGGGATAAAAAAATGGCTGCAGCAGCGGGCTGACCATTGTATTGATGCGTACCAGTTTGCAGCACTGGCTTTTGGCGCCGACTGGACAAAAGCTGGTATAATAAAAAACAGTGCTAAGGTACATGCCATTATGGAGGCTTCGTCAGTATATGCCGCAATGGATAAGTTGGCAGCCAGGCAACAGACGGGCGTTACCGGCAACCCTGTTTATTTGTGGGTGGGCAGGTTAGATGCCAATAAAGATCCGCTCACGGTAGTTAAGGCATTTATGGCATTTGCCCAGCAACAGCCTGGGGCAAGTTTGTACATGATTTATCAAACGACAGAATTGCTTGATGAAGTAAAAGCATTGGTGGATAATAACGAAGCCATACAACTTATTGGGAAAATATCCCGGCAGCAGATGCAGTACTGGTACAGCAGTGCCGATTTTGTGGTGTCGGGTTCGCATTACGAGGGCAGTGGTATAGCAGTGTGTGAGGCTATGAGTTGTGGATGTATTCCCCTTCTTACAAATATTCATTCATTTACGGCCATGACCAGCAACGGCCAATGCGGGTTTTTGTATAAGGCTGGTGATGAAGCGGCTTTGCTGAATGTATTGCTTCAATCTGTAAAAATTGACAGGGAGGCAGAGCGCAGTAGAGTGCTGCAACAATTTAAAGCATTATTGTCTTTTGATGCCATTGCTGCTGCTATTCACAATATGCTGCTTTTACTGTAGTTGAGTAGTTCGGCTATTGCGGCAGCGCTTTCATCCATGGTATATGGCACTATAGATTTGTACACTAACGCATTATTTTGCAGTATGGCCAATGCCTCCATGTACATGGCTGTTTCATCGGTTACAATATGCCACTGGGCTATATCTGCATCCATTGCCCTGCAAAAACTAATTACCCGGCAACCGCATTGCAGTGCTTCGGTACATACGGTGCTAAAGCCTTCAAAGGAAGAGGGGTGCAGCAGTATTTTGCTTTGCTGCATCAGTTCAAATACTTCGGGGTGCTGCTTTTCGCCGGTAAACCGGATGTTTTCTTCCAGCTTTAATATTTTAACCAACTGCTGCAGTTCATTCATTGCTGTACCCTTACCGCAAAGCACAGCTTTAATGCCCGGTATTATTTTTTTAAGCTGGTGAATTACCTGAATAAAAATATGGTATTGCTTTAAGGGTATCAGCGAGCCAACACCAATAATGTCAATATGCCTTTCTGTATGGCTCAATTCTATGGGTAATGCCCCAAAGGGAATGGTGTGCGCCGGTTTTATTGCATAGTTTTTGTAAAATCCGGCAGCCAGCGAGTCCGACAGGGCAATCAGCTCACCCTGCTTATCTTTAAAATATCGGGCGTATTTGTTGCCCGGCCTGCTGTCCTGTCCCTGCAGCCAGCAGTAGTGCGGTATCTTGTATTTTTCGCCAAACTTTGTTCCAATCATGGCCCATTCGCCACACCAGAAGCTTAGCAGGCCAATGATATTGCTGCTGTTTTTGATATTGTGTAAATTGGTTTTTATTTTTTGCCATAGGAGCGGCCGCAGTATTTTTCTGTACCGGTTGCCACGCAAAGGTATTACTGTGCAACCATTCCATCCATAACTTTTATTGGTAAAAGGATAGGCAATGGCTACTATGGTGATGTGGAGTAACGGGTTAATTTCTTTTAAATGCCTGGTAAATTGCTGAATGGGCGGCAGGCAGGTACTGTCATTTTCATCAGCAGCAAAGCCAGGGGTGAGTATCACCAGTGTATTATCCATTGATGGTGATTATTTTACTGCATTGGGCAAGGCTCGCCGGATTGTGTGTGGCCAGCACCACTATTGCACCCGCTGCTGCAAGGATTTTAAAATAAGCAAGTAAATTTTTTCCTGATGCTT
>JANMDL010000721.1:0-3490 GCA_031376295.1 Chitinophagales bacterium | reverse complement strand
GCGGCCATCTTTATTTATAAAATTTTATTCATCTGCCTTATGGGTACGCTTGCCCTTACAGCAAAGGCGCAAACAACGCTTGTAAAAGGCGATTTGGCTTTTACTGGTTATATTGGGAATGGTGGCGGAAATGATGAATTTTCATTTGTATTGTTAAGAGCCATTACTGCTAATACGGTTATAAAGTTTACGGAAAATGGCTGGACCAGAACCAGTGCTACTGTTGGCGCATTAAGAACTGGCGAGGGCGCATTGCAATATACCAGCGTTGCCCTGCCCGCAGGTGCTGAGGTACGTATTGTATGTACAGCTACACCTACCGCTACTTATGCAGGCCTTGGTGGTTCTGCAGGCACTGTAGCAATATTGGCCGCTTCAGAAGGTAATGGCGGTACTCTTGCTTTTTCTGTTAATGGCGACCAGATTATTGCCTATCAGGGTGCATCAACCACTCCAACCCTTGTTGCCGCCATCCACATGAACTCTTATAACATGGGTATCCCTGCTGAACCCATCACCAATACTACCGACTGGGATGGTGCGTATAATAATTCAACTGCCAGCGGCCTTCCCGGGCTTACAGGATCAAATTTTCTTACGAATGGTGTAGATGCCATCTGGATACCGGCAAACCCTGCCGTTGAGTTCGACAATGCCCGCTTTAACTGCACAGGGCCGCTCACCACAGTAGCCCAAATAAGAACGGCTCTTTTTAATGTAGCCAATTGGACTACTACTGACGTTGTAGCTGGTTTTACCCTGCCAACAAACTGTAACTACCTGGGTGTGTTTATACCGGTACAATTAATCAACTTCCAGATACAAAACAACATTACAGACGCTACTGCCAAATGGCAGGTAACCAACGAAATTGATTTGAGCCACTACGAGGTTGAACGCAGTTTCGACAACAAAAGTTTTGACAAAATAGCTACTCTTGCAGCCAATAACAACAGCGGCAGCGCTATCAGCACTTACAGTTACAGCGACAAAGAATCGCTTAAAAACAGTGCTGCTGTAATTTACTACCGCCTTAAAATGAATGACAAGGATGGTAAATTCTACTATTCTGAAATTGTAAGCATCAGGAATAAAAAAGGCGCATCGTTTATCATTGATAACCTGGCCAATCCTGTAAAAGACAGAATCAGCTTTACACTTACTACTAAAACTGCTGGTATTGCATCCATTCAGTTATCTGATGCAAACGGAAAAATAATGGCCACAAGATCGCTGCAGTTAAGCGCTGGCAGCAATGCCATTAACCTGCCTGAAACAGCAGCTATGGCTAAAGGTGTGTACTTCCTGAAAGTGATAACAACTGATGGCAATACGGTAACAAGGTTAATAAAATAACAGTTTTTTGAACTAAATAGTAACAGCGGGTACCCCCAGGGTATCCGCTGTTTTGCTGATAATTGAGTACAGGAGAAAAAAAATTATTTCCCTCTTAATATTATAAATTCCATTAACTTTGAACAGTTCAATTGGCTTACCCCGGATAAAGTGCGTTTTAAGGTAATCAGCAGAATCATAAGAATGCCGTAATCATATTTGCAGGTTTTGCAAAATATGAAGTTGCTCACAGGTTTTCACCTGGCTATATTATTTTAACAGATAATAAGCAATCGGCGGCCTCAGCACCAATATATAGTTTAACTAATCACCGAGGGCTTTTAAAGATGCCCAAGGGGAATAATTTATTACTACAGGAAGGATGCAGGGAGTAGTCATACTGAATTT
Organism: Chitinophagales bacterium; assembly: GCA_031376295.1. Classification (GTDB taxonomy): domain Bacteria; phylum Bacteroidota; class Bacteroidia; order Chitinophagales; family Chitinophagaceae; genus Ferruginibacter. The sequence continues at coordinate 1,747 of JANMDL010000721.1, read as the reverse complement.
ACATTGTCATTATAAACCATTAAACCAAATTCAAAAACCAAATATCTTACCAGATGCTTAGAAGAAACTTTTTACGCAATGCAGCGCTTACACTCCCTGTAGCACTTGCTGCCCCCGACATGCTTTTTGCCGAAAACAAAAAAACTGCAAAAAAAATCTCTGTTATCATCATAGGTGCAGGTAATGCCGGTATTTATGTTGCGGCACAACTGGCTGCCGCAAATGCAGAGGTACTTTTACTGGAACCCGGCAGCGGCATTGCAGAAAATGCCTGGCACAATCCTTTACAGCAAGCCGGCAGTATTCCAGCACCAGGAAACCAGGTTGACCAGTCAGTACTGGCTGCCGCATCTTTTGATAAATCAAAAACATTTACCGGCAAACAGGTGGTAAATATCAATTGTACAAAAAAAGGATTTACCCTCACTGATAACCTGGGAGAACAGTACACAGCAGATAAGCTGGTATTTTCCACCCCGGTTGAATTCAGCAAAACAAAAGCAATGGTACATATCAATACTGCTGCTTCACAAAAACTGTCTATTTCCATCAAAAGAAACGACAGTACAAGTGCTCAATGCTGGGCTGCATCACCTGCGGGCATCAGCAACCAGTTACTTACTGCTTTCAGCAGCAGCAGTAAGCCCGCAATCATGTGCATTTCATAAGCGATAAAAAAATCGCAGACGTAATAAGCAAAGCGCAAAAAAAGGAAACTGATTTTGCGCTTTTTTGATTTTTAAGCCTAATTTTATTCATGTGCCGGATTATAATACACTGCAAGTAAAAAATTATTATGGACACACATCTTCACCACGACCATATAGAATCTCATTTAAAAAGCAGCGAAATGCTTACCGATATTGTAATTGGTATGAGCGATGGACTCACAGTTCCCTTTGCACTGGCAGCGGGGCTGAGTGGTGCCGTGAGTGACAGCAATATTATTGTAATTGCCGGCATAGCCGAAATAGCGGCAGGCAGTATTGCCATGGGCCTGGGCGGCTTCCTGGCAGGCAAAACTGAGCAGGACCATTACCGCAGTGAGGTAAAAAGGGAATACGAAGAAATTGAAAAGCTGCGCCACCGGGAACTGGAAGAAACAAAAGAATTTTTTGCCAACATAGGTCTTAGTGAAGATATACAGCAGCGTGCCACTGAAGAAATATCGCAGGACAAGGATCGCTGGGTTGAGTTTATGATGAAGTATGAGCTGGGCCTGGAAAAACCAGACCCGAAAAGAGCCACCAAAAGTGCCTTAAATATCGGCCTCTCCTATGTTGCAGGCGGTATCATACCCCTTAGTCCTTATTTTTTTATCAGCAGTTCACAGGAGGCATTGAAAATATCGGTAATAGCCACACTGGCATGCCTTTTTGTATTTGGCTTCTTTAAAAGTAAAATCACAGGAGTTAATCCCTGGATGGGTGCATTGCGGGTAACCATGATAGGTGCATTGGCTGCTGGTGCAGCATTTGGTGTGGCCAAACTGTTTGAAGGAATGTAAAAAAAATTGCCGGTCATCAATACACTTTTTGTATTTTGTAAATTCTCAATATTTTCGTTACTGCCTTCCTGCAACCAAAATGCTGCAGGAATAAATTAAATATCATCACATGAAACGTATAGCGTTTGCCGCAGCTTTACTGCTGTCTGTTACAGTAAAAAGCCAGGCTCCTGCATTCATCAGCGACAGCTTAGATGCATTTGTTGCCAAAGGATTGCAGCAATGGCAGATACCCGGCCT
>JANMDL010000717.1:0-2320 GCA_031376295.1 Chitinophagales bacterium | reverse complement strand
GCGTCCAACGACCTGGCTGACGTGGATGGTTTGGGCGCCATTGGATACCAGTGGCAGTCGCTGGTGGCCGGCATCTGGACCAACATCGCGGGGGCTACTGCCAGCAGCTTCACCACCACCCTCGTACAAGCCAACCAGCAGTTGCGCGTGCAGGCGAGCTACCTGGATGGTGACGGGACCCCGGAAACCGTTACCTCCGAGGCAACAGCGGTAGTCTTCCCCTTCAACGTCATCACCGGGTCGGGGACACTCAACGGTACGCCGCTGCCAGACCTGATTACCGGAAGCGCTACCAACGATGTACTCAACGGCTTGGGCGCCAACGACTCACTCATCGGCGGGGCTGGCAACGACACACTGGACGGCGGGGCCGGTGTGGACACCATGGTGGGCGGTGCAGACAACGACACCTATGTCGTTGATGTGTCTGGCGACGTTATCAGCGAAGGTGTTGGCGCCGGAACCGACACCGTACTCTCCAGCGCCACCAGCTACGCGATGAGCGCCAACGTGGAGAACCTGACGCAGGTGGCTGCGCTGGCCATCAACGTGACCGGCAACAACATGAACAACCTGATCACCGGCAACACCGGTGCGGACTTCCTGTTTGGCGGCAACGGCAACGACACGCTCAGCGGCGGCGGCGGCAATGACACGCTGGTCGGCAGCAACGACAACGACTTGTTGGATGGTGGAACTGGTACTGATTCCCTCGCAGGCGGGGCAGGTGATGACACGTATGTCGTGGATGTGGCAGCCGACGCTATCAACGAAGTAGTGGGCGCCGGGAACGATACGGTACTGTCGAGTGCCGCCAGCTACGCGATGGGCGCTAACGTCGAAAACCTGACGCAGGTGGCTGCGCTGGCCATCAACGTGACGGGCAACAACGTCAACAACGTGATCACCGGTAACAGCGGTGCGGACTTCCTGTTCGGCGGCAACGGAGCCGATACCCTTAACGGCGGGGCTGGAAACGATACCTTGAATGGAGGCGCAGGTGCCGACAGCATGAGCGGCGGTGCCAACAACGATACCTATGTTGTAGACGGCGCAGATACGGTGACGGAACTCTTGGCCGATGGCACGGATACCGTGCAAACCGCCCTCGCAAGCTATGCACTCGGCAACAACGTGGAAAACCTGGTCTTCACAGGCGTCGGGGCATTCACCGGCACGGGCAATGGCCTTGGCAATTCGATCACTGGCGGCGCCGGCAATGACACGCTCGATGGGGGTGCGGGCAACGACACGATGATTGGCGCAGCAGGAAACGACACCTACCTTGTCGACGCTGCAGGTGACGTCATCACGGAAGGGGTGGGAGCCGGAACCGACAGTGTTCTGTCCAGCGCCACCAGCTATGCGATGAGTGCCAACGTTGAAAACCTGACGCAGGTGGCTGCGCTGGCCATCAGCGTGACTGGCAACAACATGAACAACCTGATCACCGGCAACAGCGGTGCGGACTTCCTGTTCGGCGGCAATGGAAACGACACCCTGGACGGGGGCGCTGGCAATGACACGCTGGCGGGCGGTGCCGACAACGACACCTACATCGTCAATGCCACCGGCGACGTCATCACCGAAGGGGTCGGTGCGGGTACCGACTCCGTTCTGTCCAGCGCCACGAGCTACGCGATGGGCGCCAACGTCGAGAACCTGACGCAGGTAGCGGCGCTTGCGATCAGTGTGGTCGGCAACAACGTCAACAACGTGATCACCGGGAACATCGGGGCCGACTCCCTGTCCGGTGGCAACGGCAACGACACCCTCATTGGTGGCGTGGGCAATGACACGCTGAACGGCGGCGCTGGCGCGGACAGCATGGTCGGTGGCGCTGACAATGACCGGTACCTCGTCGACGATGCCGGTGACACGGTTGTCGAAGTGGCCGGAGGCGGTACCGACACCGTACAGACGGTCCTGTCAGCCTACTCGCTGGGCGCAGACCTTGAGAACCTGTTCTTCACGGGTGCCGGATCGTTCTCGGGCAGCGGTAATGCGCAGGGCAATACTGTTACGTCGGCGGGCGGCAATGACACGCTGGATGGCGGAGCGGGTACTGACATTCTGGGTGGTGCCGCTGGTGATGACACCTACGTCGTCGATGTTTCAGGCGACGCGATCATCGAGGGTGTGGGGGGCGGAACCGATACGGTTCTGTCCAGCGCCACGAGCTACAACATGGGTGCCAATGTGGAGAACTTCACACAGGTGGCCCCGCTGGCTGTCAGCGCAATCGGCAACAACGCCAACAACGTGATCACCGGCAACAGCGGCGCCGACTTCCTGTTTGGTGGCAACGGAAACGATACCC
>JANMDL010000538.1:0-1958 GCA_031376295.1 Chitinophagales bacterium | reverse complement strand
GCTTATAATGAGCCCTATGTGGAATATTATTTCCGCTATCCTTCTTATAACTATTATCCTGTAGTGGGTGTTACCTGGCAGCAGGCACATGATTTTTGTATCTGGCGCACAGACAGGGTGAATGAACTTAACCTGATGAGCAAAGGCTACCTGAAAAAGGATGCTGCTAAAAGGGAAATGAAGGGTGCTGGTGGAGATGGTTCTTTTAACACTGAAACATACCTGTACAACCCTGAACTGATTCAAAACAGGGCCAAACCAAAAAAATCTGACATTAAAGATGTAAATGGCAAACCCCGCAGCACTGTACGTATGGAAGATGGTATCCTTAACATGGGTTACCGCCTGCCTACTGAAGCTGAGTGGGAATATGCTGCTTACGGTATACTGGATCAAAACCCCAACCCACGTAAAAAAGAGAAGAAAAGTGGTGAGGAGTTAATCTCCAACCAGCAAATCTATTCCTGGAGCAATAACCCCAATGGCCTGCGTGATAACCGCCGTGGTAGCTGGCAAGGTAAGTTTTTAGCCAACTTTAAGCGTGGCAGTGGCGATAATATGGGTGTTGCAGGTGGGTTGAACGACCGTGCAGCTATACCGGGCAGTGTTAAAGCCTTTTATCCAAATGCTTTTGGTTTGTATAATATGAGTGGCAATGTAAGTGAGTGGGTATTGGACGTTTACAGGCCGTTAACGCCTGCAGATGGTCAGGATTTCAACTACTTTCGTGGTAATAAGTTTATGAAGTATTACAAAAATGCTTCGGGCGAATTTGAAAGAGATACAATGGGCCGCCTGAAAAAAGTAGACATTGCTGATGAAGATGTTAAAAACCGCCGTAACTACCAGCGCAATAATGTTATTGGCTTTATGGACGGTGATTCTGCCAGCCAGGTTTTCTATGGCTATGGCAATACCTCTCTTATCAGCGATAAATCGAGGGTGATAAAGGGTGGTAGCTGGAACGACAGGGCCTATTGGCTTTCTCCCGGTGCACGCCGCTTTTTAGAGGAAGACCAGGCTGCCAGCACCGTTGGTTTCCGTTGTGCACAAACCTATCTCGGTCCGCCGGAAGGCCAGGGCTTTAAAGAAGGTAATATTTTTGGCAAGCGCAAACAGAACAGTCGCAAAAAGAAAAAATAATCAACCGTATTTGATAAATAAAAAACCTCTTCCCCGGAAGAGGTTTTTTATTTATGACAGTTATGCTATTTTTGAACCATGCAAATACTAGAGCTTTATAACATTTACCACCGCTACCCTTCTATTCAAACTGATACAAGAAAGCTGAAAACCGGCGATCTTTTTTTTGCACTGAAGGGCGATAACTTTAACGGCAACAAGTTTGCGGCACAGGCGCTAGCCGCAGGCGCCGCTTATGCCATTACAGATGAGGATACTGATATTACCGATGAAAGAATCATACAAGTAGATGATGTGCTTACCTGCCTGCAGCAATTGGCAAAGCAGCACCGGCTAAGCTTCAGTAATATCCCTTTTATTGCTATTACAGGCAGCAATGGAAAAACCACCACCAAGGAACTGGTGCATGAAGTGCTGAGTACCAGCTATATAACGTACACCACCACTGGCAACCTGAACAATCATATTGGCATACCGCTCACTATATTAAAAATAAAAGCGGACGCCGAAATTGCCGTGATAGAAATGGGTGCCAACCACCAGAAAGAGATTGAAGGGTATTGTGAATATACACTGCCAACGCATGGCCTTATTACCAATTGCGGTAAGGCACACCTTGAAGGCTTTGGTGGCATAGAGGGGGTGCGGAAAGGCAAAGGTGAACTGTTTGACTATTTAAGGGGCAATAACGGTACTGCTTTTGTAATGCAGGACTACGACTACCTGCGCAGCATGTGTGTGGGCATACCGCACATACATACATATGGCACTGCTGGGGCCGGTATAAACGGCCATATTATAAACAGTAGTGGTTT
>JANMDL010000532.1:0-4609 GCA_031376295.1 Chitinophagales bacterium | reverse complement strand
GTATCGGGCAGGGCTGATGGCCACCGGGTTGACCACTTTTTAAAAGTGGTCAACCCTACCCTTTTGCCCCGCCAATGTTGCCCTCCAAAATTTAAAGTAATGCCAAAATCAATATGCACTGCGCCATAACTATTTTGCAATACACACCAGCAACTTTAGCCTTCAACGCACGGATTTTTAACGCTTAAACATTTGGCGTTAACAATTTTTTAAAAAATTATTTTTCAATTTTATGGTGTCAACAAATTTCGTAACCATTAAAAATTTAAAAAATGGCTAACAGTTATTTACCCGGCACAGATACGGGAAGAATGCAATGGCTGAACAATTTTGCAGCCAAATTGCCCAATTACAAAGATGTACTGGCACTTACAGATGCTACCATTAAGCTGTACCAGGATGATGCGGAAAACTTTACCTACCTGGTAAGCGGCATTGAAAATTTCCGCAAGTACACCAAGCAGGCAACAGCTTACAAAAACCTGCTGCGCAGTGGCAGCCGTAAAAAAGACTCGCTGGGTACGCCCCCGCAGGCACCCGAAACGCCGGTGTTGCCCAAACCGGCTGTGCCGGATATTTTTGGCAGGGTTACCAAAACGGTGCAGGTAATAAAGAATAGCGATGGCTACAATGAAGCCATTGGTAAAGACCTGGGCATTGCAGTTGAAGATTCGGCAAAAAACAAAACAGACTTAAAACCGGTGCTGAGGTACGATATAATAGCTGGCCAGCCCAACATCATGTGGAAAAAACAGGGCATGCAGGGTATTCATATTTATGCGGACCGCGGCGATGGCAAGGGCTACAGCTTCCTGGCCACGGATACCAAGCCCAATTACTTAGACAATCACCCCCTGCCACCCGCAGGCCAGGCCGCCCTGTGGAAATATAAAGCCATTTATATTAACAAAGACGAGGAAACCGGCCAGATGAGCGATGAAATGGTGGTGAGTGTAAGTGGTAAATTATAATGCTGATTCGTTTTTTCCATACGTAATCCCCCTGCTATAGCGGGGGGCTTTATATGGATTGTATTAATTGTTTTATTGTGGTGGCTGATCTTTAAGTGAATGTTCAATAGCCGCTGTTGGTATATTTTGTTTTTCCATCTCACCTACCTTATCTTTTCTGGGGCTGTTTTCCCCAATTTTGAGTGCTGCATAGCCAGCATTACTTATACCAAGAATACCAAGTATATATTTTGTTTGCTCATCCGTAAATTGTGGGAATTTCGTCATGTCCTTACTGCTGAAATAGAGGTACAAAAAAACTACCCCTACAGAGAAGTTAAAAATCAGCGACTGAAAGCGGTGTATGCTGTAATTACCCTGTGCATCCGACAGTATATCCTTTAAAAAAGACTGGCAACGGTTGGCATCCTGGTGACGGATGATTCCCGGTGTATTCTTGTCTGTATTGTCAATCATTGAAGCAGCAGCAGTAGTGCCGGCGCTGATGCCAAGTAAGGCAAGCGTTAAAGTGGTTAGCTGGGGTACGCCCATGCTAAAAACAGCACACCATATAAATACTGAAAATATGATGCCCGTCCACCAGAACAATTGCGACTTGGCGAAGCTAAAAGGCTTGTCAGCACCAATACTGTCGTCTTTTATAAGATTTGTTTTAATCGCAAGCCTGAAAGCTATGTATAAAAATGCTGCATTAAGCAGTATAGCAATCCAAAACTGATAACTGTTCATAATATTATTGATTTAAAAGTTAAAAAAATATGGCAATGATTTTAAGTCCGGTTATTTTGCCATTATATTTTTGAGATTAAATGGTAAAACGAAGTAACGGTGGGGTATTAAACTGTGCAAGGGTGAAATAACGGGAATGAAAGGGGTGGAAAAGCGGAAGAAGAAGGGTGAATTATTACTAATTAAAACATAACTTTATTATTAATTTTACCGAAATTTATTCTTAATCAAAACTATTTAGCATGCCCAGTTTTATTTATCCAGACAATCAAACGCCATTAGACAATTTAAGTAATTCTGAAATACTTTATGGTCTTAATAATTTCATTAGTTCTTTTGAAAGAGAAAAGAAGCTCATTGATTTCAACCTGGATTACCAGTTCAGCTATAAAGACAAATGGGATCTATATACAACTCTTCAAAAATTTTCCATAGATAAATGTGGAGGAGCAATTCCCTCAGAATTAGGTCTCCGGCAAATAGATTATTTTACACAAAGCCCTGCAAACGTGGACACTGACAAGGCCACTTTTGACATTTTTTATAGTATGCTTCAAACCTTAAAATCAAAAGTACCTAATCCTGCATCCCCTGCTCCCCCAATTAACGAAATGGGGCTAAGATTCTATATAGGCAGAAATATGTCAAATCGTCACGCAGTTGTTATTGTTCCAATGTATGGCCCTAAGCCGGCAGATTGCGATTCTTTTGACAGAGAAGTAGAATTTGAAAAGAGTTTTTTTACAAGTTCAGGCATCCCCTTCTTTGCATTGATAATTACAGAAAATATGACCAAGGTTTCTAATGACCCATGTGAATGCTATAATCTAATTGGGAAAAAAGATCCATTTGGAAAAGGTGTGGTATGTTTCTCAGAAGAAAAATTTTCTCTTTTTGTTAATAAATTAAGGGTTCAAGATTTTAAATTAATGCGCATAAACTTTGCCCGTACTGCACAAATAAATGGCTTTATTTCCATGTGTCTTTCCTTTTTTGATCAAAATGACAACCCAATTATTTCTGACTTCCCAGGCACAATCAGTCAAGGCGTTTTCTTTGACCAAGGTGATTTGATTCCCCCTCCGCCCCGTTCGGGCAAAGTGGCTGACTCAAGTTTTGAAGGACTTAGCTTCCCATGCCGGTAAATGATACTAAATATCCATAACTGGGCAGAAATCTTGTGTGCAATCACTTGTACTATATGCCTAATATACAAACCATCTCAATTTACCAGATGGTTTGTATTATTTTTATGGATAACTGTTACGATAGAATTAGTTGGTAAATTAATATCTAGTTTTCCGCTCTATAAGTTTCCGATGTATAATATTTTCAATGGAATTGAGTTTACTTTCTACTTATTTTTTATTGCTAATTTTATTGAAAAGAAAATCACCAAGAAAATAATTTTATTATTTTCTTATTTATTTATTTTATTCTTTTTTACCAACTTATCACTTATACAGGGACTATATATGTACAATACTATCACACACACTATTGGTAGCATCATATTGCTTTTGGCGATTTTAATGACTTTTTATGAAATTTCCTCTTCTGAAACAATGCACTATATCAATACTAAATGGCCTCTTTTACTAATTACATTCGGGTTGCTATTTTTTTATTCAGGTAATCTTTTGAATACTGCAATTTTAAATTACATATCTGAACGTGAGCCAGAAAAAGCTGTATCGCTCTACAAATCGATTAATCGTAATCTAAATTTTTTTCTATACCTTTCTTTCGCAATAGCTTTTGTACTGGATTTAATAAAACAGCTAAAGTCATCTAATCTGGAAAATTAAATTCAACTTCTACTGTATTACATTAAATTCAAATTTCATTAGGGATTCCAATGTTTACAAAATACTCAAATGACTTATCTTTTATTATTATAGCAATTACAATTGCATTTCTATTACTATCAGGATTTATAATAAGTTTTGTACTGCTATATCAGAAGAAAAAACAAATTGCAACAATCAAGATTAATGAAATTAAATACCAATCAGAACAAATTGAAAGCAGATACAAACAAGAATTATTAACCACCCAACTCGAAATACAGGAACAAACCCTTGCCACCATCAGCCAGGAAATACACGACAATATCGGCCAGATACTCAGCCTGGCCAAACTCAACCTGAATACCATGCTGGTACAACCGGCAGGCAAACCCAAATTAGACAGTACGGTGCAATTAGTAAGCAAGGCCATCAGCGACCTGCGTGACCTGAGCCGCAGCATGCATGGCGACCGCATTGCCGAACTGGGCCTGCATGAAGCCATTGCCGCCGAGATGAAGATTGTACAGAATACCGGGCAGTTTACAACTGATATGCAAACCACCGGCAGCATATACCGGCTGGAGCAGCAGCCCGAAATGGTACTCTTCCGCATGGTGCAGGAAGCACTTCACAATGCCATCAAACACAGCCTTGCTTCCAACATAAGTATACATATGGATTACCAGCCTGAGCTGCTCACCCTTAAGGTAAGCGACAACGGCAAGGGTTTTTCGCCGGAGCAACTACAGGCTGCACAAAAAGGCATCGGCCTTAAAAGCATGCAGAACCGGGCAGCGCTCATTGGGGCAACTTTCTCAATCACTTCCCCAGCTACAGGTGGTACTACCATCACCATTCAACTGAATACCGGCAGCCACTCACCGACCAACACTGCCGCTTAGCCCAAAATCATTATTTAACTTTTATTTTAACCAAAAATCACTATTTTACTGCTGAATTTACCAAAACCAGCTACGATGACATCCATAGCACTTGTTGACGACCACTCCCTGCTCCGCAACGGACTTGCACAACTGGTGGAAAGCCTGGGCCACAAGGTTCTGTTTGAGGCAGATAACGGCCAGCATTTTCAGCAGCAGTTACACAGCAGCAACCATC
>JANMDL010000522.1:0-8682 GCA_031376295.1 Chitinophagales bacterium | reverse complement strand
GATGGTATTTTCAGCAACAATATGGATTTTGTAAATCCCAGTGAAATAGAAAGTATTGAAATATTAAAAGACCCCTCCTCATTGGCAGTATTTGGAATTAAAGGTGCCGCAGGTGCTATATTGGTAACTACCAAAAAAGCCAAAGCCGGTCAGTTGAATATCAACTTTAATTCAACTTACGGGGTAAAACAATTGGTAGATAAAATTCAGTTGGCTAGCGGGGATGAATTCAGGGCCTTGCTTACTGCCGAAGCCAATAACAGGGTGGCTGATGACCCTTCTGCCAACTCATTGCTCAACTTTATTAACAATGTGGGCGGGCCCGGTTTATCTGCTTATACCGGCAATACCGATTGGGTGGATGCTGTAACACGCAAAGCCGCCTTTAGTACCAGCAATTTGAGTGTGGATGGCAGCTCAGAAAAAAACCGCTTTCACATGGGCCTGGGTTATACCTATGATGAAGGGTTGGTAAAGCGGGTGAAATACGAAAGGCTTACCCTCAATATTAATGATGAGTATAAGATAAACAGGAACTGGAAAGTAGGATTTAACCTGATTGTGTCAAAAGAAAACCTGCCTTACAACAGCGGTGCATTAGAAAATGCCCGCAGCGCGCTGCCCATTATTCCCAACGAAACAAAACAGTTTCGCATGAGAAATCCATACGGGATAGACTCCGGGAATTACAATTTATATGCAACCACCCCCATCATCCAGAATTCAGAAACCAATCCACTGGCTTCACTGGAAAACTCATGGAACAAAAGGGTGGACAATAAGTACAGGTATGTGGGCAATGCTTTTGTTGATGTAAATATTACCAAAAACCTCAATTTCAGAGGCACCTGGTATGCAGATATCAGCAACCGTACCTTCAGGGGTTACACACCCCTCTACAATTTGTACGATCCCGTACAGCCTGCCGGCAACCAGGTTTTTGCCAAAAACAGTTTAACAGCCGTAAGCGAGGAGCTCAATAATACCAAGTCGTTTCAGCAGGATTATATTCTTACCTATAAAAAACGCTTTGGCCAGCACTCATTAACAGCAACCGGTGGTTTTACCACATATTACAGCAGTTACGAGCAGTTGAATGCAGGCATCAGCCAAACACAGGTAGGTATTAATATCATCCCCGATAACAAGCGTTTCTGGTACCTGTCAACAGGCTTTGGTAACCAGAACACACTCACCTCCTCTTCGGGGCAAAGTGAATATGCCACCGTTTCGGGTCTTGCAAGGGTATTGTACAATTACCAGGGTAAGTACTTTCTCAATGCAAGTTTTAGAAGAGACGGTGCCAGCCAGATAAGTCAGAATTACAACGATAAATTTCAAAATTTCTGGGCATTGGGTGCAGCATGGGAAATTACCAAAGAGAAGTTCATGGAAAATCAGACAATATTTAATTACCTCAAGCTGAAAGCCTCTACAGGTTTGCTGGGCAACTTTACGGCACAGGGTAAAAACTATCCGGCTTATCCCACTGTATCAACCAGTGCTTCGGCAGTATTCGGTAATAATTTAACGCCCGTTTACACACAGGATTACCTGTACGATCCAAACCTGCATTGGGAAACGGTGATGTCATCAGAAGTAGGTATTGAAGCAGACCTGTTAAACAACAGGCTGCATCTTGAAATAGATTATTACAATAAAAAAACAGAAGACCTGCTGGTGTTGTACACGCCTCCCGGTATTCTGCCTACGCTCACCAATGCAGGCTCTATTCAAAACAGTGGCTTTGAATTAACTGCAGGGTGGAACCAGGCCATTACCAAAGATCTTTCACTGGCTGTTTCAGGTAATTTAACTACCTACAAAAATAAAGTGCTTTCATTAGACTATCCGTTGCTTTCAGGCGCTACCAGCCAGCCAAACCCTAACCAGTCGGAAGTGGGTAAGCCCATTGGCTATTTTTATGGATTGGTAGTTGCAGGTGTGTATCAGTCTTATGCAGATATACTGGCATCACCGGTTAATACCATCAATGGTGGCGGTGCAAAACCAGGCGACCTTAAATACAAAGACGTGGACGGTAATGGTAAAATTGACGACAACGACAGAACGGCCATCGGCAACCCCACACCAGATTTTACTTATGGGGTTAACCTGAATCTTAAATACAAGGGATTTGATTTGGGTATCGATCTGGCTGGCGTTTATGGTAATGAAGTATTCAGGGTTTGGGGTACATCCGAGCAAAAAAATTCTGTGTACAATTATCCCAAAAATTACACACAGGGCTGGACGGCACCAGGCACTTCCAACTTTGTACCCGTAGTAAACCAGTTACACCTTATCAACAGGGCACCATCAACTTACGGTATTGAAGATGGCAGCTACTTCAGAATAAGAAACCTGAGCATTGGATACAATATCACCAAAATGCCCAGGATAGTACACATAAAAAATGCAAGGGTATTTGTAAGTGTACAGAACCTTAAAACATGGAAAAACAACGAGGGCTACTCACCTGAATTTGCAGGCGGTGCAACCTTCTTTGGTATTGACAATGGTGGGGCAGGAAGTGCTTTGCCAAGGATAACTACGGTAGGACTAAACATTAATTTTTAACAACAGACTAAACTTATAAATCTATCAAGTATGATACGGATTAAACAAATTATAGTTGTTGTTTTTGCAACAGCTTCAATAGTCCCTCTTTTTTCGGGATGCAAAAAATTTCTTGACCGGGCACCGCTCTCTGCCACGGTAAACGACCTGCAGGTGGGTGCGCTCGATGGCAACGTGCTGGGTTTGTACGGAGCCATACGCAATTCAAAAAGTGAACCATTTATTGGTGATGGAATGCAGAACATTCCATGGGTTGCCATGAATGGCTTTCGCTCTGATGATGCAGAAATTGTAGCTGACCCCGGTGCATCGGGCTGGCACCAAACCTATGATAACTTTCAATACACAAAAGATGATTGGGGAGCAGGGCAATATTGGGGTAAGCATTATGTATTGGTTGGCCTTTGCAACGATGCGCTTGACATTGCACAAAAGGGTAATTATACCGATCCCAAGTCCATCATCAACATTGCAGAGGCAAGATTTTTCAGGGCTTATGCTTATTTTGACCTGGTGAGAACTTTTGGAGATGTTCCTAAAATTGATTTTAAAATAAACTCACCAACTGATGCCAATAAAGCCAAGTCGCCTGCGGCAGATATTTATGCATTGATTGATGCCGACCTTACTTATGCGGAGCAAAACCTGCCGCTGCTGTGGGAGCCGAAGTTTATCGGGCGGCTTACAAAAGGAGCAGCACTAAGTATGCACGCCAAAACCTTACTGTACAGGCAGCAATGGGCGGCATCATTAGCGCTTGGCAAGCAGGTGATTGCTTCCAGCCAATACAGCCTTGTGGCCGATTACTGGAAAATTTTTAAGAAGGAAGGAGAGCTGGGCCCTGAATCAATATTTGAAATACAGGCATCAAAAACAGCGGGTGACGGAGATATTTACTGGAGCCGCCTGGGCCAGTGCCAGGGTGTGAGAGGTGGATCGGGTGCCTGGGATTTAGGCTGGGGCTGGAACACGCCAACAGCCTCATTAGTGGGAGCTTATGATGCTGGCGATGTAAGAAAATCTGCCACCATCCTGTTTTCTAACCAGCCCGATGGTGGAACCAATACTGGCGGATATGGTTTAATACTCCCCAATTTAACCAATGCACTGTACTGGAATAAAAAAGTATACAATAATTTTAACGATTACCTGGCGGTAGGGCAGGGTACGCCTAATAATGAAGCACAGAATACATGGGTAAACCAGCGGGTGCTGCGCTACTCCGATGTATTGCTGATGGCTGCCGAAGCTGCCAATGAAGCAGGTGGCGGTGCCAACCAGGCTGATGCCGTTAACTGGGTAAATATGATACGTGCAAGGGCAGGGCTTGCCAATGTAGCTTTTGTAAGCCAGGCACAATTGCGGGATGTGATTAAAAAAGAAAGAAGGATTGAATTTGCGTTGGAATATGAACGGTTTTTTGACCTGGTAAGATGGGGAGATGCAATAGCAGTACTTGGGCCGCTGGGCTACCAGAACAAGCATAGGTTTTTCCCCATACCTACGCCTGCTTTAAATGCCAACCCCAACCTGGTTCAAAACCCCGACTGGCCATAAATTTATAATTCAATTAAAATCATTTAAAATGAACATTAATTTTCAAAAATATATTTTAACAGCAGCAGTAATTATATTGGCTGTAAGCTGTCAAAAAATGAGCAGGCCGGCATTGGCCGATTATCCAAAAGATAACAATCCGCCCGGTGGCCCGCTTAAATTTTATACCGCTTTTGATGGTACCTCTACTGATCCTTTGCGCAATGCAGTAGACAGTATCCGTGCAAATTTTCCTTCGGCCAATCCTTTTACTTCCATTGCTGGTATTAATGGCAAAGGTGTGCAGGGTGTAGACCAGAAAGGAATAAAATTTTCTTCGGCCAACGATTTTGCAGGGGCTTCCAGCTTTACCGTTTCGTTTTGGGAAAAAAATACTGTACCAACAGGTGGCTCACCGCAATGGCTGTTCTCACTGCCGTCAAAAGATTACTGGCACCAGAGTGCATTGTTTGCCATGATTGACCATGACGGTGCTGGCTCAACAGCAAGCCTTGCTGTATTCAAATTCGCTATTCACGACCAATGGTTTGAATTTACACCGGGCAATGGCATGATGCCGGGTAACCTGCTGAACAACAGTTGGCACCATATTGCATTGGTGTATAATGAAACAACATCTAAAGTAACTTATTACATTGATGGAGTTGCATTAACAGGCTTATCATCAAACCTTACTGATGTAAAAAATAGTGGCAATCCCCGTGGCCCGGCAGGATTTAAAAATACCTACAATTTTGTGGTAGGCGGATGGAACAAACATGCCGATTTGGGCAATGGCGCACCAGGTGATGGCTGGATACAGTCATGGCAGGGCGGGCTCGATCAGTTTCGCCTGTACAGCAAAGCCCTGGCTGCATCTGAAGTGCAGGCCTTGTACAACAGTAAACTATAATTTTTTTAATAGGGCAATCGTTAAAAAAGGGCTGATTCAATTTATTGATGTCGGCCCTTTTAATTCAGGTAATTTTCAAAGTGAGAATATGTTCAGCAAAAAGCTGTTTTTTATTGGTGCAACAGGAGGGTTAGCCGCTGCTTTACTGCTGCTTGCTTCCTGCAACAATAACAAAGTTTTTTTTGAAAACATGCCCGCATCTGCTACAAATGTGCGTTTTGTAAATAAGCTGGAAAAGAAACCACTTTTCAACATACTCTATTATTTGTACTACTACAATGGCGGCGGCGTATCCACCGGTGATATCAACAACGATGGGCTGGCCGATATTTATTTTACGGCCAACAGCAAGGGCGGCAATAAACTCTACCTCAACAAAGGCAATTTTACATTTGAAGATATTACGGTAAAAGCAGGAGTAGCAGGCAATGCAGACTGGTGTACCGGCTCCACTATGGCCGATGTAAATGCAGATGGCCTGCTGGATATATATGTTTCCACTGTAAGTAATAAATACGGCCTGCAGGGGCACAACGAATTGTACCTCAACAATGGTAATAATACTTTCGCTGAAAAAGCTGCTCAGTACGGCTTAAATACTTCCTGCTTTACCACACAATCAGCTTTTTTTGATTACGACCGGGATGGCGACCTGGATTGCTACATACTCAACCAGTCGCACCACCCTCATGCAAATATTGTGGACATCAGCAACCGCCTGCGATACGATTCACTTTCCGGCGACAGGCTTTACCGGAATGACATTGGTACAATGGGTGGCTTTACTGATGTATCCAAACAAGCAGGTATTTTCCAGAGCAACCTTGGTTATGGATTAGGGCTTGCGGTGGCCGATATCAACAACGACGGCTGGGATGATTTGTACATTGGCAATGATTTTCACGAAAACGATTATTATTATGTAAACAATGGCAACGGTACTTTTACTGAAAGTGGTGCAAAGCATTTTGGGCATTACAGCCGCTTTAGTATGGGCAACGATGTGGCCGATTACAACAACGATGGACAGTTAGACATTATTACGGTGGACATGCTGCCGCAGGAGGAAAAAGTATTAAAAACATACGGCAGCGATGAAAATGCTGATGTGTATAAAGTAAAGCTTGATATACAGGGCTACCAGAAACAGTACTCCAAAAACTGCCTGCAGCGCAACAATGGCAGCGGGGTTAGTTTTAGCGAAACAAGCCTCCTTAGCGGCGTATCCGCTACGGATTGGAGCTGGTGCCCGCTGTTTGCTGATTTTGATAATGATGGCAATAAGGATCTGTTTATTTCCAGCGGCATTGTAAAACGCCCGGTTGACCTGGATTATGTGCGCTTTGCATCCGACCTTAAAATGAAGGGTATGGACAAAACGGACAAATTTGATGAAGAAGCTATTAATGCTATGCCCGATGGAAGTTCGCATCCGTACTTTTACAAAGGCGATGGCAAGCTGGCATTTACCGATATAAGCGATAGCTGGGGTACCGGTAAAATGAAGGGTTATTACAACGGAGCAGCCTATGCCGATTTGGATAATGATGGCAGGGTAGATATGGTAATCAACAGCCTGAATGCCCCGGCAGTAATACTTAAAAACAATACACCTCAAAAAAATTATTTATCTGTTTCATTTAAAAGCGATAGTGCCAACCGCTTTGGCCTTGGTGCAAAAGCGTATCTTTTTGTAAAAGGAAAAATGCAGTACCAGCAATTGATGCTTACCAGGGGCTTTGCTTCTTCTTCTGATGCAAGGCTGTATTTTGGACTCGACAGTGCCACTGTTGTTGAAAGCATTTTAATCGTATGGCCCTCGCAAAAAATGCAAACCATAAAAAATGTTGCAGTTAACAAACCACTAACCGTATTTGAAAAAGATGCAGCAGCAACTTTTAATTACAACGAAAGGTTTGGCAGGCAGGCAGCATTTACTGACGTCACCAATGAAATTGCCTGCGGATGGCAGCACCAGGAAAATGATTTTTTAGATTACAACCTGCAGTACCTGATACCGCACCTTGAATCTACCCGTGGGCCAAAGCTGGCAGTAGCTGATGTAAACGGGGATGGTCTGGATGATTTTTATGTGTGCGGAGCAAAGTTTCAGCCGGGGGCGATGATGGTGCAGCAAGCCAATGGCGCTTTTGCAGCAACGGATACGGCCGTATTTGCAATGAATGCCATCAGTGAGGACGTGGATGCGAAATTTTTTGATGCCAATGGTGATGGCTTTACCGATTTGTGGGTAACAAGCGGTGGAAACGAAGTGCCGCAGAATGTGCAGGCGCTGGAAGACAGGCTGTACATAAATGATGGCAAGGGGCATTTTACAAAAGCAGCAAACGCCATACCGCAGCAGTACGAAAATAAATCCTGCGTGGCGGTGGCCGATATTGATAAAGATGGCGATATAGATGTGTTTGCGGGTGGATTGGGAAGTGCCGCTTCTTATGGTGCTTTTAAGCCATCCTATATGTTTATGAACGATGGCAAAGGTATTTTCAGCCTCAGCAAGAATAATATAAAATTAGATTCCCCGGGCATCGTTACTGCAGCATCTTTTGCAGATGTAAATGGTGATGGCTGGCAGGATTTGCTGGTTACAGGGGAGTGGATGCCGCTGAAAATTTTCATCAACAACAAAGGCGTTTTTACTGAAACCGATGTGCCGCAGTCAACCGGATTATGGCAAACATTGTACACCACCGATGTAAATGGCGATGGGTTTATTGATATACTCGCAGGCAACTGGGGCCACAATACAAAATATTATGCAGGCAAAAATGGCCCGCTTAAAATGTACATAAAAGATTATGATAAAAATGGCTCCACAGAGCAGGTAGTGGCTTATGCCATCGGTGGCGAAGAATTTACTTTTTTGGCAAAGGATGAACTGGAACGGGCTTTACCAGTACTGAAAAAAGCATACCTGCAATACGGAGAAGTAGCCGGCAAAACGGTGCAATATATGTTTTACGATTTGTTTGCCGGCAGCAGGGAGTTAAAGGCCGAAGTGCTGGGCTCTTCCTGCTTTATAAATGATGGCAAAGGCAATTTTACCAGAACAGATTTACCCGATGAATTGCAACTGGCACCGCTGTTCTGTTTTTCACCAGTGTCAGCACCGGGTAGCTACCTGGCAGCAGGAAATTTTTACGGCGTAATTCCTTACGAGGGCAGGTATGATGCACAGCCGCCAACAATTTTCTCATACAACAAACCGGGTAATACTTTCAGTGCAATCACTTCTTTACCCGCAGTACAGGGCGAAATAAGAGATGCACAATGGATACGCTGTGCCGGGGGCAAAAGAATACTGGCATTGGCAAGAAACAACGAAAAGCTGCTTTTTTTCAGAGAGGCAGATAACAAATAATAACATGCATAACAATTAGTGATTTTTATGACAACAAAAAAAATGAGGATACTTGCATTGGCTGTTTCAACACTTTTTTTATATGGCAATTGTTCTAAAAAAAGTGATGGAGGCGGTGTTACACCACCAGTTGTGGTACCAACAAACGACGTGGATATGTGGCTCACAAAACCAGACCAGTCAGTATTGCTGCAAAAACAGGGAGAGGTGATTTCTTTCTCCAATGGTGTTGCCAGTTTCCCCAGTATAAATGTTGACTCCACCACCGCCT
>JANMDL010000516.1:0-2438 GCA_031376295.1 Chitinophagales bacterium | reverse complement strand
CCTTATAGCCAATCCGTTCCTGGCTGTAAGGGGAAACCATTTATGATATGGAAGTTCCGATCCATGTATGCTGACGCAGAAAAGAATGGCCCACAGTTAAGCACTGATGATGATCCACGGATAACACACTGGGGACGCACCATGCGCAAATGGCGCTTTGATGAACTGCCGCAATTGTGGAATATTATTAAAGGCGAAATGAGCCTTGTTGGCCCGAGGCCGGAACGCAAATTTTATGTTGAACAGATTGTTGAGCAGCACCCCGAATACAATTACCTGTTTAAAGTAAAGCCGGGATTGAGCAGTTGGGGGATGGTGAAATTTGGTTATGCATCATCCATCAACCAAATGACGGAACGCATGGCCTATGATTTGATATACATCGAAAACGTTTCGCTTATGCTTGATTTTAAAATAATGCTGCACACCATCCGCATTATAATGGCGGGAAAGGGTAAATGATATCTCCACCACAGAATTTTTTCGCAATTAACAGGCAGTGCTGGTATACTAAATATCAACTGCCCGGAAGGTGTATATTGCCAATTAAGGTTTTCAGATTTCATGGCAGAGCTGATGAGCTGCAAGATTATGATGATTGATTTGTTCTTTTCCTTGATGAAAAGAACCAAAAATCAAGGGCTGCGGAAAAAAAAGCTAAAAATTTCCCTGTCTGGCGAAAATTAAATTAGCTCCAGCATTGGAATAAAGCCAGACAATAGTGCGACTTACCAGCTAAAAACATAGCAAGGCAGTGGTAACATCGATTTCATTTTTGCACCAGCCATAAAAATTTTCTTTACGCAATTTTTTCCGAGGCCCATCCTTCGAAAACACCTTCTGAATAGGAGTGGATGGACATTTAAAGTAAATGCCACATACTGACATTCGACTCATAAATTATCAGGCAGAATCTTACGGACAGTTGTTTCATATAAACCATGTGATTGCTGCTATTCGGGACTATAACCGTGAAAGCATTTGCAAACAAGCCCCCAAACTGTCTTTCCAGTGCGGAATATGTAATGAATACTGCTGTTGTATCAATGAAGTATCCAGTACAGAATACACAGGGCGCTTTGCAGGTGTGGGATAAGCTGCTGTGTTAATGGGATTTATCAAAGAGTTGCTTTGGGTCAATTCTTTTATGGCAACTGCAAAATCAAACCAGCTGATGGCATCTCCATTATTAGAGAAATGATATATACCACCTTTGAGGGTATTGCCGGCAATCATCTGCATGATGGTTGCAGCCAGGTCGGGAGCATAAGTGGGCCTTCCCAACTGGTCGTTCACTACATTGATGCTTTCTTTGCCAGCCATGAGGCGCAGCATGGTTTTAACAAAATTATGCCCGTAAGATGAGTACAGCCAGGACGTACGGATTATAACCGAGGCAGGATTGGCGGCGGTGGCAAGCTGCTCTCCTTTAAATTTTGAGGCACCGTAAGTGTTAACGGGATTTACAGCATCAGTTTCTTTATAAGGTATTGTACCCTGCCCATCAAAAACATAATCAGTAGAAATATGAATAAATGCAGCACCATTACTTTTACAAATTGCTGCAAGATTACCTGCAGAAACAGCATTTACCAGGAAGGCAGTTCCGGTTTCTGTTTCGGCCTTGTCTACCGCAGTATAAGCAGCACAGTTAATACAATAATCAATTTTATGCCGGGAGAAGAAACCCGCAACAGCAGCAACATCTTCAATGGGCAGATTGAGCTTGTCAGTAAATATAAAATGATACTGCCGACAGGTATCTTCCACCAGCCTGAACGACTGGCCTAACTGGCCACCGGAGCCGGTAATTAATACAACTGGTTTATTATCCTTCAAATGAAAAATGATTGACACAATTGGCAAAAGCCGGGTTCAGCCTGTCTTTGTCTGAAACACTTATCTTATCAGCCGGTATTTTCCAGTCGATACCCAATGCAGGGTCGTTGTACAAAATACCACCCTCGCTTTCTTTATTATAAAAAGCATCGCATTTATAACACACATCTGCAGTGCTGCTTAATACAGAATAACCATGAGCAAACCCTTTGGGCACCAGCAACTGCTTCCTGTTTGCGGCTGATAATTCAATAGAAAATATCATAGAAAATGTTGGCGATCCTTTACGCATATCAACCACCACATCCAGTATGGAGCCGGTGAGTACCCTTACGAATTTTGTTTGTGCATAAGGTGGCAGTTGGTAATGCAGGCCACGAACAACTCCGTAAGAAGAGCCAGCCTGGTTATCCTGCACAAAATCAATATCTACACCACAGGCAGCAAAAGTCTTTTCATTGTAACTCTCAAAAAAATATCCCCGGCTGTCTTCAAATACAGCAGGCTCAAAAATGAGCAACCCCGGAAAATTTGTTTTGATAAAAGCCATTTTTTGAATTATGAATTAAGAATTATGAATTACGAATGTTGAATTACGA
>JANMDL010000503.1:0-3414 GCA_031376295.1 Chitinophagales bacterium | reverse complement strand
CAATGGTGCGACTTACCAGCTAAGAATATGGTCTGGCAGTTGTAACTTTAATTTCATTTTTGCACCAGCCCTGGAAATTTTCTTAACGCAATTTTTTCCGAGGCCCATCCGTCGAAAACCTTTTCTGAATAGGAAGCGATGGGTATTTACAATATTTGCAACTATTTCTATGGCTTGCCAGTTTCCTGCATGATAAAATCTTCCGAACACTAATGGTCTTTGACCAATGGCGATTTAAATGCTAAAGAGAACCGGTGTTGATTGTTTTTGCTTGTCCGTAGGTACAGGCATACGGACAGCAGCGAAGAAGGTAGCGAAGAACGGCGGGGATGCTAAGGGGAACCGGGCAAAAGGAATCTTCACCGCTGCTGACTCCGCCATTATAAACTTACTGGCGGGACACTGCACTTAACCTCAGTCTCTGCCCTAACAAACTTACGCACTGAATAAACCAACCGGCATAAAACTGCGGATTTAATGTGAAAGGGTGCTGCCATGTCCCGCTATAAAAAAACCTTACTTATCAAACTTCTTTACGGGGCATACACAGCAGCGAAAAAAAAAGGTACTCCGGGCCGCTGTTATTTTATTTTCACTAAAAAAAATAATTAGCCATTTTGTTATCTTTTTTTTGTTGTTTTTTTTTTGATAATAAAAAAAAGTCAACAGTTTTGTTTTTTATTTTTGATAACAAAAAAAAGACAACAAATGAATGCGGCTAAATTAATACGCCATTTTGTAACCCGGCCACACACCGGCAGCACAGTGAGGCACAAGTGTGCCTGCGGAATATTTGACAGATGGAAATTGGGGTATACTAAGGAAAACGGGGGGCAGCAGGAAAGGATTCCTGCGACAGGAGGAAAACTGGTGTTGATGGTGTTTTGCTTGTGCGTAGTCACCAGCTGGAGCCTGTGGCCAGACATACGGACAGCAGCGAAGAACGGCGGGGATGCTAAGGAGAGTTTGGGTCTATTTTCCAACAACGATTGGTTATCGTAAGATGATTGTACGTAGTAACCCCAAACAATTGTTGGTGAAAGCCCGGCTGCAAGGCCTACCGCACGAACACCAACAACGGCATCAAAAAGGATTCCTGCCAGATAAAGTTGCAGCAGGAAAGCTTTCCTGCGCCAATGCTGATATATTTATTTCGGTGCTATTTCTTTCATGCTTACAAACTCCAGCTTTACAGGCAAATGACCAGATGAGAGTGATGCAGCCATTTTTTCAGCTTCCTCAATGGTAAACGCTCCTGAAATTTCCGTTTTACCGCCTTCAATGGGGCCATTTACATTGGGTACACTCATCAGTTCATCATCCACTATGATGGCAATGTACCTGCCGGTGTTTTTTGTGGTCATCCTGCTCCAGATATTGCTGCCCACATTGTCAAGTTCTATGGAAACTATCGGGTGTCCTGTATAGTCCATATCTCCTCTAGCAGTTTTGATATGGCCCGAAGCAGTAAACTTTGTATCATCATACCTTATGATATACATTTCAAAATAATTAATCCTTTTTGGGTTGTTAATTTTTTTGAACATTACTTTGCTGTTTACCGGAAGATGTTTGTACAATACAGGCAGATAGCTTTTCATTTTATCAAAATCCTTTTCGCTTACCTGTCCTGCATACGCCGGATATGTTTGTTCTCCTGAAGGGGATCTGTATGGCTGAGGCGGGCTCATCGCCCGAAAAAGGGGGTTTTGGGTTTCGTCAAATGTTTTTACAGCGCTATCCCTGGGTAGTTTTCCTGCTTTCATCATATTGCTAATTTCCGCATCAGCATTTTTAAGAACATCAGCAAGATCAATAAGTGTAAACAGCTCGCAAAACTCCAGCTTCCCTTCTTTTAACAATGTATTGCTGATAAAATTTTTATCGTTGCAGGTTGATTCAATAGTAATGACTTTTTTACTGCCATCAAGCGTTATTGCTACTGCTCCTTTGTCAACTTCTTTCATCCTGTTTTTTAATACCGGCAATAAACTGTCCAATTGGCTGTTGAGTACCTCCTTATTTACAGCAGCCAATACAATTTGATAACGCTTTTTGGGTGCCGTGCAGGAAAATATGCAAAGCAGGGTGGAGAGGAGTAAATAATTTCTTGTAGTCATACCTAAAGATAAATGCAGCAGTTCACCTGTTAATAGTCAACCTGCTGATGATGGTTGGTTGTTTTGTTTTTTTAATAAAAGTAAACAGTGCAATGGCAAACAGGGAGCCGAAAATTAGCAGGAGATTTTTTACGCCTAAAGAAGCGATGATTAAAACAATGCCTGCTGCTGAATCATAACGCTGGCCTGTTACATCGTATTCATTTCCTTCCTCCATTCCGTTTGCGATAAAGGATGACCAGGTAAAGAAAACAGCAATTACACACATAGCAATCAGTGGTTTTTTGCCCGCCCTGATTAAAGAGTATTGATCGGTACTGTACGAGGCATTGGGTATGTTTGCTTTAAAATAGTCGAAAATTTCATTCCTCCTGTTATCGTCTTTTACTGTAAACTGTTCGGCTGAATCACTGCCGAATAATATCTCAATAACAGGCTTCCCTTCCTGCATCGTTATTTGTTTGATATAGGAAATGGGGATGCCTGTAAAGTTCTTTTCCGGAATCACTTCTTTTTGCAGGTTGTATAAAACGGTTTCAATTTCTCCGGGTTTGGGGTTGCCCCTGTAGATAATGTTGCTGATAAAAGCGATGATCCTGTCATATCCTTTTTCATTGTTGGTCCAGATTTTCATTGTATTTATTCTTTTACCTCCTTATACACAACACCATCCTTCATTACAAAAACCACATTGGCAAAGGCTTTAGGGTCTTTCAGCGGGTCGCCGTTCACAGCAACAATGTCGGCCAGTTTATTTATTTCTATACTGCCAAGCTGCGCCTTCATACCCAGCAGTTCGGCAGCGCTGATGGTAGCAGATTTGATGGCTTCCATGGGCGGCATACCGGCTTCTATCATGTACCCAAATTCCAGCCAGTTCATGCCATGCCTGTATACGCCTGCGTCGGTACCAAAAGCAATCTTTACGCCTGCTTTGTATGCTTTGGCAAAAGTGTTTTGTATCTGCGGGCCGGTGGCCAGTGCTTTTGGAGTAACAATATCCGTATAATAACCAGGAATTTTTGCGCTGTCGGCTACTGATTTGCCGGCAGTAATAGTAGGCACCAGCCAGGTATCGTATTTCTTCATCAGCCTTATACCTTCATCATCGAGGAAAGTACCATGTTCAATAGAATTTACACCGGCACGTACCGCTCTTTTTATGCCTTCGGCTCCATGTGCATGCGCAGCCACTTTAAAGCCATAATCCTTGGCTGCTGAAACAATTGCTTTTATCTCTTCTTCTGTAAACTGTGCATTAGCACCGTCTTTTGCCTGGCTAAGCACACCGCCT
>JANMDL010000498.1:0-3978 GCA_031376295.1 Chitinophagales bacterium | reverse complement strand
TGCTTTTTCTATATTCAGCCGATATTCTTACAGGAGGCTGTTTTGGCTGCAGCGAAAAAAGAGTTTCAATAAAGTTAATCCAAAATGTGGTTGGAGGTACTAACGATATAGACTTTTCGAGAGCCATGATAGAAAATGCCGAATTTACAACCCTTGAATCTGGACCTGCAGTTTTTGATTTTCCTGCAGGTACTTATTCTTTTAAAGTTGCGTTCACATGTTCAGGAAATAATAATACAGCAAGGGCAGATCATGGTAAACTTAGCTGGCAAATTTTTCCCAATTGATTATTTAGTTGATAATTGATAGTTGAGAAGTTCAAAGTTCAAAGTTGAGAGTTGATAGTGGAGAGTTCAAAGTTGAAAGTGGAGAGTTGAAAGTTGAAAGTCGAGAATGAAGAATTCGGGTAATCAGTGTAATCTGTAAAATTAGTGTCACTGTATTCAAATTCGTGTAATCAGTGTAATCTTTTATAATTCGTGATACAATAATTCGTGTTAAAAGTATTTCAATATGACAAGCAATAAATGGAGCATATTATTCTTACTGGCTTTGGGTTGGCAACAAACGCTTGCCCAGTATCATTGCGACGAAGCAGCAGTAAAAAAAATCCCCTGGCAAATACGCCCCGAAACCAAAACCGGTGAAAGGGCCCAATACCTGAAGCCCATGTTTGCCGAAATGCAACGGCTCTTTCCGCAACCGCCGCAGGGTTTGCAGGTAACTTATGGTATTTATGATGCCAAAGGAAGCAATTATCAACGTTTTAGTACCGGTACGGATTTTTATGAAGGTTTTTTGATGATAAAAGATATTGTTTGCGAAAGACAATCGAACGACCAACGCATCATTGTTCCCGAAGGCGAAACCGGCTGCTGGTTTTATGTAAGGCCCAACGATTTCCGCAACCTGATGACCAATTTTTTTGGGGGTACCGTTATGTACCTGAACAATACCGAATTGCCCCTCTATACCGGCGATATACGCCTGGTGGAAAACGAAAAGGGCATGATGAGTGTGTATGTATTCAACCAAGACGAAGAACAAACATTTGCAGGCTGGTTTTTTTCGGCCCGTAAGGCTCTGCCCATACGCAAAATCAGCAAAAAAGAATTGGCCCTGGCCTTCCGCAACAGCAAACTCAAAGAACTGGAGGGGAAGAACCAATCCCTGCAAGTAACATTAACCGCTTCCAAAGAAGGGTACAAAAGGGTACAGGCCAATAACAGTTATAAAACATCCGGTGAAAAAGAAAAAGTATTACAGTCTTTTATTGACGGCGATAAAAAGATAGTTGATTTAATGGAGCAAAACAGGATAGCGATGGACAACTGCCGGAAACGTACCGATGCCATGATGCGGGCAGCCGATGCGGACGAACCGGCTGCTGAATCCAATATCCACGAATTGATGTATGGCCCGGAACGCCCGGCGGCCGGAGGCGGCAAAGGACGCTTTGTGTATGCGGAAGATGAAACGTATTTTAATAAAAACCTGCCCAAAGCGCAGCCGCAGTTTATTGTAGCATCGTTGCGCCGGCAGGATATAACCCCGGCCAAAACGGCTTTTATTAAGAAGATAGAAAATGAATTTGACTGGAATGTGGTGCGAAAAATGGTCGGTGCTGTTCCAACACCACAACCGCTTACTATTTCAGAAATGGGCGACTCGCCAGGTGGATATACTTCGGGTGCATTGCCAGATGCTGGTGCAGCACCTGCTGCCGCCAAAGGCATTCAATACAGCGAAAACTTTTCAGGCAATACCGTGGGCCAGGCGCCTGCAAAATGGACGGTGAGCAATGGCAGCGCTATGGTAAAAGAGATGAATGGCAGCAAATGCCTGGCCTTTAAAAACCCCGGACTGTTCTTCCCCGATTATGCGGTGCTGCAATTGCCGCAAAACTTCACCCTTTCATTTAACCTGAGCTGGAACCCCGGCATCTCTTATTACAGTCCCGAATTTCTGTTTCACATTGGCGCAGCGGTATATGACAACACCCTGAAACGCTACGACCGGCAGCAGGTAAACGCAAACAGCTATACATCTGCCCACATGGAAAGAATATGCCTGTGGATAGACCCGCACTGGAACAGCAGCGGCAAAAGCGGAATACAGGTGTTTGATGAGCGAGGTGGTTTTTTGTTAAACAAAAGCAATAAGGCCACCCAGTTTTTTAAAAATAAAAATCAGGTAGCCGTTAAAATGATACGGCAGGGCGCAAGGCTCACGGTTTACTTTAATGAAGAACAGGTGTGGGATTTGCCCGATGCCATGCAACCCAATATCCGCTGGAATTTTTTTGGGTGTGGGCTGGATAAAGCACCCAACGCCAACCCCGATGATGAGTTTTATTTAACCAATCTTCAATTGACAGAGCAATGAAAAAAAGCATAATAATTTTTTGCAGCCTGTTTGTCCTGTTGACAAATACTAATGCTCAGAAAAAGGGAAGTTTTGATGTTTTTTCTTTTACAACGCCTAAAGGTTTTTCCATTGAAAAAACCGGTGATTATGCGGTGATAAAAAAGGACAATGGCCTGCAGTATTGCAACAGCTTTGTAATGAGGGCCCGTGTATCGTCGGGTAACGCAAAGACCGATTTTGATGCTGATTGGCAAAGCCATGGTGCTAAACAGGGCCTGGCACAGCCTTCCAAAACAACGGTGGCAAATCAAGGCGGCTGGACTATTACCGCCGGTAATGGAACTGCCAATTTTCAAAATCAGCCGCTTTACATCGCCATAAGTACTTTTACAGGTAAGGGCATTACTTATTGTGTGGTGCATTATTTTAATGAAAAGGACCGGTTCACCAGCGATATGCAGGCATTTACCGCATCGGTTGTACCCAGTGAAAGCAAAACAGCCGCCCTTGCCGCCAATACAGGAGCCGTTATCAACCCGGTTCAACCGGCAGTTGCTGTCACCGGCGGAAGCCAAATAACAAAATACATCACCAATTTTGATGATGGCTGGAAGGCCACTGCTATGAACGGCTATGTACAGGTTACTAAAAATGGAACGGAAGTAAGACTTTATTTTGTGAATGGAAAACTGGATGGGCAACGCAACAAAAATACCGGTGATTTGGAGCCGTATTACTGGAATGCGGTTGTTACACCAGCTTTTAATGCCGGTCAGACTTACGTACGGGAAAAAGAACAGTACACAATGGGTGTTAATGATATTTGGGAAGCACCCGTTACGGATAAGCAAACTGGAAAATCAGGTTACCTGGGTATGCGGCTGGGATTTAGCAATGGCGCCTGCAGCCCCATCATTGTAATAGCGCCTGATAAAAATACATACAACAGCCTGTTTAGTAAAGACGACGATTTTGCAAAAATGTCTAATTATAACAAATTTGCTGTAACCAAAAAGGACCTTATTGGCGCCTGGAAAAGTTTTGACGCCAGCAGTATGGATTATTATAACATCTATACGGGTGACTATGGAGGTATGGCAACCGCATCCACCAACAATAATTTTATTTTTAATTTAAATGGAAGCTATCAAAGTGAACATACAGGCACAAGTATTTTCAGGGGAGTTCTTAAACATGGCAAATCCACGTATAAAGGTACATTTAGTGTTACAGACTGGAACCTGACAGCTACCAACCGTGAAACAGATGACCCGGGAGAATTTTCCTGCCAGTTTGAAGCTGTAAAAGGCGGGTATATGTTAAGGCTCAGGAATAAGAAATATAGCGGTGATGCAATGGGGCTTTTTAAATCAAAATAAATGACTTTAAAATAGGTATGTATGAAAATAGGGATTGCAGCCCTGCTGTTACTTGCTGCGTTACCGGTAGCAGGGCAACCCCGGGCAAGTTTCAACCTGTTTACCTTTACAACGCCCAAGGGCTGGACAATTGAAAAAAATGTTGATTATGTGGTTGTGAAAAAGGAAAACGGCATCAAGTATTGTAACAGCTTCATCATAAAGGCCCGTGTATCGTCGGGTAACGCACAGA
>JANMDL010000472.1:0-14377 GCA_031376295.1 Chitinophagales bacterium | reverse complement strand
TTGAAATTGCAGGCAATACCGGGAGCAACGAATTTCTGCACGTACAGGAAATATTTAAAAGGCTGCAATGACCGGCAGGTGGCAACACACTTTATCAGATTTGTAATTATCTTTAACAGCATTGAAAAAAATAAAATAATTTGGCCAAAGCCTGCAGAAAGCAATGAATCGTACATACAGCACAATACGGGAAGCGCATATACATGAAGACGAAGAACTGGTGTTGTTTTTGCAATCGAATGTATGCAATCCGGCTGAAAAATTCTTTCTCTTTATTCCGTTTGCAGCACCGGGCGGAACAGCAGAAGGGAGCCAGCGCCTCTATACTGAACTGGCTTTCCGTTTCTGTGAAAAGGGGTATAATGCTGTATTGATGGATTTGCCGCCTTATGGTGAATCCTGCTTTAAAAATAAAAGAGAACCTGGTAATGAGTTCAGTATGTACAGAAAATTTATTTCTACTGCGGTGAGCTGGATACAGAAAAAATACAGCAACCCGCAATTGGTTATATGTGCTATGTGCTTTGCAGCTTTGCCTGTTGTGCAGTTTGCAGCCGGCAGCCTGATTGAAAATATTATTCTGCTGTCGCCGCACAACTACGCTGCAGAGTGGCCTCAGTTACCAGAAAATATAAAAGCAGAAATAACTTCTATCAACCCGGTTTTGATGAAGAGAACATTGCCGCTCAATATATTGGTAATACAGGGGGAGAAAGACGGGCAGCAGGAGGAAGTAGAGGTTTTTTTCCGGGAACACA
Organism: Chitinophagales bacterium; assembly: GCA_031376295.1. Classification (GTDB taxonomy): domain Bacteria; phylum Bacteroidota; class Bacteroidia; order Chitinophagales; family Chitinophagaceae; genus Ferruginibacter. The sequence goes on along the minus strand of JANMDL010000472.1, from coordinate 13,619 downwards.
CAGAAGCGGGTGATACAGCAAGAACCACGTTTTACATAGTGGAGCAGGCTAATTATACTTTTAACGGATGGCCATTTAAAGAGATGATATTTAATAGCATTTATCACTGGATAAACAATGATACAGCATAAAACCGGATTTTTTACCTGCACTTATAATGGCAGTGAGCATAAGCTTTACCAGCATCTTCTGCTGGCAAAAGATGCTGCTGCCATATATATATTCGTAGATGGGTTGTGGGATGAAAAGCGCATGTTGCGCTCTATGCACATTGCTTTGGCACAAAAAATAACCAATGCCGGGGCACATGTAATGCTGTTCGATTTTTTTGGTACAGGGATAAGTGATGGCGATACACATGAATTTTCAGTAGCCGCATCAGCATATGCACTGGAGTTGCTGGTGCAACAAGCTGCAGATGAATATGCCGGCATGCCAGTAATATTAGCCGGCTCGAGGTTTGGTGCGGATATGGTGCTGAAATCAGCGGAAAAAAATGCCGTAATAAAACAGCTTGTACTGATTGAGCCACTCCTCACCGGCGCCGCCTGCCTGAAGCAGATGCTGGGAAGAAGGAAGATTACACATGCCATGAACGGAATGAGAATACCCGCCACGGTCTCTATTGGGGGCAAAACATATACGGATCAGCTCGGTTACCTTATCAGTGAAGAAGATGAGGCAATACTAAATCAATGGCAAAGCAGTAATGCCCTCCGCAATAAAGAAATATATCTCATCTGTACAAAATTTACCAGCAGCAATAATGCCATGCAGCAGTTTTGTGATGAACTGCGTAAGCATAACAAACTGCAGGTTGCCGAAACCGCACTTACTGATTTCTGGGCATTCAGGGAGGAATTTGATTATACAGGCATAACAGAAATTTTTATGCAGGTACACCATTCAATAACACAAATGCAGAAATAAATATGGTTAAGGAAAAATTAACAGCGATTATACAGCATGTTCACCCGGCTCTTGAAGCGGAGGATTACACCGGGGAAAACAGTTCCAGTACGTTATTGTTCAGCTCAATACAGATGATGAATCTGATGCTGCGTATTGAGCATGTTTTTGATATTACAATTGAATTTGAAGAAGTAGATATTACCAGGCTGAACAGTTTTGCTGCTTTTGAATCTTTGATTAACCAGTACCTTAACCGATAGCAATGGAAACAATCAATTACAGGACTTACCTGGATGAAATATTTGAAATGGTTAAGGAAGCACCCAATGCCAATTTTTCTGTTTTGGATGGCAACCTGTCTAATGCAGTATTTTACCTTAGGTATCATCTTGTAACCGGTGATGAAGACGCATATAAAAAGTTTGATACAATCCTGAACCAGCATTTAGATACCGTTGGAGAAAATATCAGCAGGCTCGAATTTGGTTATGGCTTTACCGGCCTTGCCTGGCTTTTATACGTATTAAAAAACAAGGGATTGTATACCAGCGTTGACCTGGATGAGTTTAATGAAATTGACGAACACATTTTTACCTGTGCAATGAAACACCTGAACAGGGGAATGTACAATTACATGGAAGGAGGCATCGGTATTGGTTTGTATTTTCTGGAAAAAACTGAAAGTGCAGGCATTACAGACTATCTTAAAAAAATGGTGCAGGCGCTGGAAGATATAGCTGTACCTGCAGGGTTAGAGAGTATTTCCTGGCTTGAGCATTATACATCAAGATACGACAACACACCACGCATCAAAAGGCCGTACTTCAACCTTGGTATTCCGCATGGAATTGTATCCATCATTTATTTTCTGGCAAGATGCAGCAGGCAGCAGGTTGCAGCAGATCAATGTAATAAGCTGATACAGAAACTTATTACCTGGTTGCAGCAAAAGGAAGAAAAAGACAACGCTCCTTTTGTTTATCCCAACAAAATTCTGGATGAAACGGAGAGCCGCTATCCTGATTCACTTAATCATAAATTCAGCTGGTGCTACGGCATACTTGGTATTGCTGCTGCTTACCATATTGCCGGTAAAATTCTGAACGATCAGGAACTTATAAGCCGTTCTCTGTTGCTTACAACCAGTTCTTTTGCCATTAATTTTGAACATGTGGCTACGCAGATTACTTTTGAAGCGGACATTTATGATATTTATATCTGCCATGGCCTGGCTGGCATTGCACACCTTTACCAGCAACTTGGTAAAGTACACAGCAATGAGGCAATCCAGCAAAAGGGTTTGCAATGGCTGCATAAAGTACTCCGGTATTTTGATGTATATAAAGCATACAATGCCAAGCAAACAGGAATTTTAAACGGGTTACCGGGTATTGGTATGATTCTGTCAGATACAATAGCAACAGCAGAAAACAACAAAAAGGAATTATTTCCCTGGAGTACAATGCTGCTGACAGATTTTGACCGCTTTTAAAAAAGACAAATACATGCCATTGCAGCACAACGGATTTTATCTTTTACGCACACCCCTTCTTTCGCCAGAGGATCTTACCCGTTTTAACCGGGAAGGCGATGAACATCCGGAGGGTTTTGTTCAAAAAATATTACAGCAGTACGATAATGAACTTTTGCAGGAGGCGCTATATATTGCATCGCCGGCCCTTTATAACGAATTTCAAAGACTGAGGCAATTGCCCGTAGTTAAAGAAAAAGCAGCGAAGAAAATGGCGGTAACCCTGTACAAATACCTGATACGTATGTGTACAAGAGCAACCCCATACGGACTGTTTGCAGGTTATACAATGGGGCGTATTGGCGAATTTACAAACGTACAATTTTCAGATGACCTGTTAAAACGTCAGAGCAGGCTTGATTGTTTCTGTATTTCAGAAATTGTGCTTTACCTGCTGCAGGATGAAGCGGTAAAAGGAGCCTGCAGGTTTTATCCCAACAATACGATTTATACTACGGAGCAGGGTTACCGATACATTGAATACAGCACAGATAGCAACCAGTATAATTATTTCCTGTCGGGCTTTCCTGCATCTGAAGAAGTTGAATTAATACTGGAGGAAGCTGCAACGGGTGCTGCAACCGGCACACTTGCCAAACTGATTTGTACTGATGAAATCAGTAATGATGATGCAACTGCCTTTATAACTGAATTGATTGATAACAAAATTCTGATAAGCGAACTGGAGCCATTGGTCACTGGCGAAGATCACCTTGACAGAATACTTGCTTTTTTGCAAAAAAACCAACTGCAACATGACACATACCAGGTACTTTTCCGGATTAAAACATTACTGGAACAGCACAATTCAGCTGCCGAACTAAAAGCTGTTGTTCAGGGAATAAAAGAGTTGCTACCTCACAGCAGTAACAACAACATTATACAGACCGATGCCAGGGTGAATACAGCGCATAATATTATTGACGGTAAAATAATTACCTGTATAACTGAGCAGTTAGAGGAACTTAGTGTGATAAACCATCAGTTTAAAATGTCTGATCTTGAGACTTTTAAGGCGGGGTTTACCGATAAGTATGAAGACCGGGAAATTCCGCTTGCCATAGCCCTTGACCCGGATATTGGTATTGGTTACGGACTGTACGTTAAGGAAAATACAGTTGCCCCTGGTATTTTAAAAGACCTGCCACTCGCTATTAATTACAATGAAACCGCCCGGGGGGGAGAAACATTTTTAAAATGGTTGCAATCATTACTTATAAATGCACTTACAGATAAAAAACATGAAATTGAACTGTTACCGGGCAACCTTGCTGTGTTTGATAAAGGTAAAACGAAATTACCTCCTTCATTGTATGTAATCGGTTCTATTCACCAGGGTATAGTGAGCGATGGTAATGAAACCGGTTTCTTTTTTGACATGCATTCAATTGCCGGGCCTTCTGCTGCTAATCTGCTGGCAAGATTTTGCAGTAACTATGCTGAGTTAACTGCAGAAGTAATCAAACTTCTTGACCAGGAGGCGGCGCTGTATCCCGGAGCAATACTTGCCGAAATTACACACCTTTCGCAGGCACGCATGGGCAATATCCTGCTGCGACCGGCATTGCGCAGGTTCGAATTGCCCCTGGTAACACCAGGCTTTGCCTCACGGGAAGACCAGTTACCTTTAAGTGAACTTGCGGTATCTGTAATAAATGGCAATATAATTTTACGCAATACCAGGCTCAATAAAGAAGTATTACCACGGCTGTCTTCTGCGCATAATTTCAGCCGTAATAATATTGCTGCTTATAAGTTTTTAGCCGACCTGCAGTACCAGCCTTTTTCCTTTTTATCAAAATGGACATGGGGTGGTTTTAAAAACGAGGTTTTCTTACCAAGGGTGCGGTATAAAAATATTATACTGCATAAAGCTTCCTGGCATATTACTACTGGTGTATTTGAAAGATACGGCATCATGTACTCCTCTGCATCTCAATTCAGGGAAGGCTTTGTCTTTTTATGCCGCCATCTTTCTATACCTTCCGAAGTTGAACTTGCTGACGGAGATAATACACTGTTGCTTGATACAGGCTCAGCAACAAGCCTCTATGTTCTGTACAAAACATTCAGCCGGGATAAAGCACTTTCTCTCCAGGAAAGTTTCAACACAGGTAAACATTGTTTTTTTACACATAATGGAAAAGGCAAAACAGGCGAATTGATATTACCCCTGAGTACAACGCCTGCAGTTGCTTACAAAGCTGCAGATTTTACAAACAAAGCCGAAAGTGTACAGCGTACTTTTATGCCGGGTTCAAACTGGCTTTATGTTAAGTTGTATTGCGGTTATGCATCTGCAGACCTGCTGATTACAAACCTGCTGCTGCCGCTTGCGACCAATCTTCAAAAATCCGGAGTTATCAAAAAATGGTTTTTTATCAGGTATAATGACCCGGGGCATCACCTGCGAATAAGGTTTTACAATAGTGATACTGGTTTCTGGAAAGAACTGATGGAGCAGCTAACGGCCGCCGCAACCCCATGGATTACTGAAGGCAGGATTACTAAAGTGCAATTAGACAGTTATGACCGTGAGCTTGAACGCTATGGGGAAGCTAAGATTGATTTTGCAGAATCCTTTTTTCATCTTGACAGCCAGATAAGCGCTCATATTTTGAAAATCGGCGATATGGGTTCTTTAAAGTGGCTGGCGGCAATAATTAATTGCGATGCATTATTGAACGATTTTGAATGCAGCCTTCCCATAAAGTACAGCATTGTAAAAGGGCTCGCTGCATCTTACTTTGAGGAAACAGGTGGCGGTGATTTGCTTGCAGTAAAATTAAATGAAAAATTCAGGCAGGCAAAAACATTGATTGAGAATGCTTTTTCCGCAGGTGATACAACTGTGCCAATGTCTGCTGTAAGGGATTTGCTGAAGCAACGTTCTGAACAAATGAAAGGGCTGATGGAAAAGTATGGCATACAAAAAGGAGATCAGTATTTCCCTTACCGCCCCGGTACCAGTTTTATACATATGTCGCTTAACAGGCTTTTCACCGCTTCACCACGCAGACATGAAATGCTGGTTTATCATCATCTCAGCAGGTATTATGAATCGGCAATTGCCCGTTTAAAAAATATGAGGTAATGCCAGGGTATTTTACTGATGCTGTTTTGCCGTAAAAGCAGTATCACGGATAATGGCGATGTGGGTGGCAGTTCGCATGGTGTGCAATAACTGCATGTAATACACCAGCCCGAATTTTGTAACCTCGTTTTTTACAGATGAAGCAGTGTATACTTCCAACTGCTTATCTTTTGTTACAACAGCCATGTGCATCATAATATCTGAGATAAACAAGAGAATATCGCCTGTTTTTAATCTGCTGGTATAAGAATTTTCTGCCAGGAACAATTCAGCTTTTTGCCCGGATTTTTTAACTGCGGAAAATATTGCAGCAAGGCTGTATCCATCAAGTTTGTATTTTAGTTCATACAGGTTAAAAGCCGGGTTCCCTGATATTTCTTCCATAGTTTTTTTCAGCCTGAGTTGAATCCACTGGCTGTAAACAACATTTACCCTGATTGTTTGTTTTGTATCCGGTGGAAAAATGTCATACGCTAATGGCGCAAAACAATTCTTTTGCAGCACATTGTTGTAATACCATTGTTCAATAAAGTGATTGCGCCCTCCAAATGACAGCCCGTTGATATACCTCAGCCCGGAATATATTTTTTTAAACCCGGTAAAATCTGTTGTATGGGCTAAGGCATAAATCGTATTGATAAATGAAACGCAATCAAAAGCATTAAAGTTAAAAAAACAAAGGCTGTTAGCGTCTTCAGTGCCGGGCGCATCCCCGCAACTGTTAAATGAAAAAGGCCTGCCTTTGAATTGAGTGCACCAGTAAATAATTTTTTCTTCAACCGTGAGGTTATTAACTGCTGTTAATTGTTTTTTTATTGACTGGTTTGAATCCATGCTGAATGTAGGCGCATCACTATACGGAAGCCATGGTTGTAAAATAAACATTTTTGTGTGCACCCCGAAACAAAATACAATTATTTTTTAGCTGCCTCGAATTTCTGCTGAGAGTAGCTGTTGCTGTTTACGGCTATTTATCACCATATTCAGTGATAACAATCAACAGTTTCGGCGATTGTGCAGCTGCTTTATCCAGCGCACCTTTGTGTTGTAAAATTGATTACGTCACAACCACGGATCAAATTAGTAAAAACTTAAAAAAATAAATGATGAGAACAAAAACATTATCACTGCTGGCAGCTATGGCTGCACTGCTGATTGTAAGCTGCAAAAAAGAAGATACTCCCGGGCAACTTGTGGTTACTGCCACAGTTGTTACGGCAAATGGCGATATCAGCAGTAAACTTACCGACCTGCGCACCCTGTTAGGTGCAACCCTCAACACATCACCCGGGGCTGTTGGTGGGCGCAGAGAAATTAACTGGGATGCTGTACCGGCTTCCTTTACCAATGCGGGTAATTTTCCACTGGACTTTTTTGGTTCATTTGATCCGGCTCTTGCCAATGGCCGTAAAAGAGGATTTGTTTTGCTTGGCGGGGCTAACTTCAGGGTAGACAGTACCGACTTTACTGACCTGGATGCAAGCTTTGCCAACCAGTTTGATGCATTCAGCCCCAAGCGTTTATTTGCTTATACAACAAATATTGTAACACAGGCCGTTTTTAAAATACCCGGCAGCAATACAGACGCATCGGTTAAAGGCTTTGGTGTTATTTTTTCTGACGTGGACAATGACAGGTCAACTTATATTGAATATTTTAATGGTGAAAAAAGTCTCGGTATTTATTATGCACCTGTGCGTGCCGCCGGTTCGGGCTTTTCCCTGCTGGGTGTATACTTTCCTGATGAAAAAATAACAAAAGTTAAAATTACAGTTGGCAATGCCACATTGGCTTCTGGTGCAAAAGATGTAAGTGATGGTGGTACTGCCGACCTGGTGGTGATGGATGATTTTTTATATACTGAACCTGCAGCAAATTGATTGGTTTTGTAAATGCAGAAAAAAAAGCCCCGGCATTTGTCAGGGCTTTTTTTGATTTTTTTTATATGCTAATGCTATTGCTCTAGTGCATGCAATGCCTTCACACCCGCCATCTCCCTCAATACCGCAGCAATATGATTGGCATCCAGCCCTATTTCTTCATACAATTGCTTGGGTGTGCCATGTTCTACCAGCCTGTCAGGTATACCCATTATTTTTACTTCGGCTGAGTAATTGTTTGCAGCCATAAATTCTAAAATGGCGCTGCCAAAACCGCCCACTACTGTCCCGTCTTCGATGGTGATTATTTTTTTGAATTTTGCAAATACTTCGTGCAGCATTGCTTCATCTAATGGTTTTACAAAGCGCATATCGTAATGCGCCGGATTAATTCCATCAGCCTTTACATCTCTTATAGCTGCTGCAGCAAAGTTTCCGGGATGGCCGAATGAGAGTATCGCTGCTTCTTCTCCATCTTTCAGTTTGCGGCCCTTGCCAATGATGATTTCCTTCATTTCATTCCTCCATTCCGGTATCACGCCTTCACCCCTTGGATAGCGGATTACAAAGGGCAGCCTGGTACTTTCCAATTGTGCCGTATACATCAGGTTACGCAGTTCAGCTTCGTTCATGGGTGCACTTACAATTAAGTTGGGTATGCAGCGCATATAAGCGATATCGTAGCAGCCATGGTGCGTAGGGCCATCTTCGCCCACAAGCCCTGCCCTGTCTAAACAAAATACAACAGGCAGTTTTTGTATGGCCACATCGTGTATCACCTGGTCGTAAGCACGCTGCATAAAGGAGGAGTAAATATTGCAGAATACTTTTAGCCCCTGTGTTGCCATTCCTGCACTTACGGTTACTGCATGCTGTTCGCAAATACCCACATCAAAAGCACGGGTGGGCATCTTCTCCATCATAAACTTGAGGGAAGAACCGCTTGGCATGGCAGGTGTTATTCCAAATATCTTATCGTTTTTTTCTGCCAGCTCAATGATAGTATGTCCAAATACATCCTGGTATTTTGGTGGCTGCGGCAGGTCAAATTTTTTCTTTACAATTTCACCGGTAACTTTATCAAAAAGGCCAGGTGCATGCCATTTGGTTTGATCCTGTTCAGCCAGTTCGTAGCCTTTACCTTTTACTGTTTTAATATGCAGCAGTTTAGGGCCGGGTATATCTTTTAAATCCTTTAGTGTATCTACTAATTTTGTGATATTGTGGCCATCTATAGGGCCAAAATAACGCAGGTTAAGTGCTTCAAACAGGTTGCTGCTTTTGCTTACCATTCCTTTCAGTCCCTCTTTGAGCTTACCAGCCATTTCCCGGGTGAAATTTTTCCCGGCTGGCAGTTTGCCCAGCAGCTTCCATACCGTGTCTTTAATATCGTTGTACGTATGCGAAGTGGTAATGTCTGTCAGGTATTCTTTCAACGCACCCACATTGGGGTCAATACTCATACAATTATCATTGAGTATAATAATTACATTGCTTTTGGCAATACCGGCATGGTTCATGGCTTCAAAAGCAAGTCCGGCTGTCATAGCACCATCACCTATTACGGCAATGTGCTGCCTGTCTTTTTCTCCTTTGTAATGGCTGGCCATGGCCATACCCAGCGCTGCAGAAATAGAAGTAGACGAATGCCCTACACCAAAAGTATCGTATTCGCTTTCGCTGCGTTTTGGAAAGCCACTCAGCCCATTGTATTTGCGGTTCGACGGAAAATTGTCCCGCCTGCCGGTAAGTATTTTATGCCCGTAAGCCTGGTGGCCCACATCCCAAACCAATTGGTCGTAAGGGGTATTAAAAACATAATGCAATGCCACGCTAAGTTCCACTACACCAAGGCTTGCACCAAAATGCCCGCCATGTACGCTTACCACATCCACAATGTACTGGCGTAATTCATCGCATACCTGGTGCAGTTGTTCCCTGCTGATCTTTTTAAGGTCGCCTGGGTTATTGATATCTGATAACAGGGTGCCTGCCTTTATTTCCATGCTTTTGGCAATTTTATGTGCAAAGTTATGATTTTAGCCCGTGGGGCATCGTTTTAAAACAACAAAATATGGTTAAAATGGTTGAAAACAGGCGTATTTAAGTTTTTTGGAGTAAATTATAGCTGTTGGGAGCACTGGCTTTTAAAAAACAGGCACGGAGCCAATGAAAACAAGAGGCAATCAATGCCTCCTGTTCTGTATTTAATTATACTGCATTTCAGTAATTATTTATTTGATAAAAAGTCTATATGATCCGGTAATTTCAGCCGTACTTTTTTTATCCCATACCCTGAAAGTTACGATGACGTATTTTCTTTTATCATTCATAGCGGTAATAATCGCTTTTAGTGTGATATACTTTGCATCTGCAGGTGATACACCTGTTTCATCATACGCTTTAAAAAGATCTTCAGACTCAAGTATTACAGCGCCGGTATTAAGTTTTATCACCTCGCTGCCACCGGGAAATACCTTACCGTCTATTTCACTCCAGCCGCTTTCAATAATTAGCCGCATATTTACCCGTTGATTTACTTCTATCTTATTGTTCTGGGGTACTGCGCTTTCATCATCAAAATACAGGGAAGCCTCGCTTACTTTAAATCCCTTTATCTTGAGTTTAATGCCATTTTTAAACGTAGATACCGGCGCTGCAGTAGTGGCGGCAACTGGTTTTTTAGCCGGTTTGGCTTTTTGGGCAACAGCGGTTATTGAAAATGCAATTGCCGTAAGCAGCAGCGATACAAAGTGGAGATAAGGTTTCATTGTTTATTTTTTTTGCAATATGGTAAATATGTATGGTATTTGCAACCGTACTGGTGGGTATTTTTACAAAAGTAGTGTTATCAAACCTGCTGATAATTAATCCTGAAAAAATTATGAAAAGATTAAGAAGCTGTTTGAGTGAATTGTTTAGAATTGATTATGTATGTTTTTTTGAGTGAAACAAGGCTGATTTTGCAGCCATAGCCCAAACGCCTAAGGCGAAAATTCAACGCAGTTGCAGCCAAACAAAACGCCATAAGCCATATCCAATTATTAATTCAAACTGCTTCTATGCTTTCCTGCTTTGTTTCTTTTTGCAGTAGCTGGCAGTAATTGAATTGCAGTTTATATGAGGCTTAAAAAGCATCTTATGCAATTGATTGTTATTTTTATTAAGTAGTTCTGCAACATAAATACAAACATTTTTCGCCTTCAGTACTAAGCTGGCAGGTATTGATTCATATTCAGTATCAAATCTGCATCGGGGCAGTTGGCCAGGTATTTTTCCTTTTCTGAATATTTACATACGCCGGGATAATCTCCCTGCATATTACCGATGTCCTGTATTATCTGAAAATGCAGGTGGGGTGGCCATTGCCCGTTTTCGGCCGACGGTCCAATATGGGCAAAGCGCTGGCCACGGGTAATAAACTGGCCCTCTCTTGCTGTGGTAAGGTCTTTAAGACTCAGGTGGCCGTAGAGGGTGTAAAAAACCACCATATCTACCTGGTGCTGCAAAATAATAGTGGCACCATAATCGCCAAAATTTTCATTATAAGCCAGGCTGTGTATCATACCTCCAAGCGGAGCTGCTACCGGGGTTCCCGCTTCTCCCCAAATGTCAATACCAAGATGAAGCCTGCGTGGCTCGGCTTTGGCCATTTCGGCCTTATCCAGGTTTGTTTCAAAACTGAACAGCCTGCTGCGTTTATACATTTCCCTTAGCTCATTGTATCCACCCACCAGGTACCTTGCAGCATTGGCTGATCTTTTACCATCAATATAAGTTGAAAAAAGGGCTGTGTTGCTGTAGGTTTCCTCAGTTAATGCTGTATTGTTTTTGCTGAGGTCTAAGGATACTATTCTGTCAGTAGCCGGGTTAAAAGGCACAACCGGACTAAAGTCAGCCCTTTGTGTGGCAAGTACTTTGGAAAGAGTGGGATACATATTATACAATGTTAGGGGCAAATCTACACAATAAGCAGTTAAACTTGCCATTTCGTCATATTCCTACTTTGGCCTGCCATTTGCGAAACAGATAAAAACTTATTAGTTATGACAATGGGTATTATGCTGGTATCGCTCATATTTATGCTGGTAGGTATGGCGGTGCAGTTTAAGCTGAAAAGCAAATTTACCGAATATGGCAGGGTAGGCACCAGCAGCGGTATGAGTGGCAGGGAAGTTGCAGAAAAAATGCTGCTCGACAATGGCATCAGGGATGTGCAGGTTGTTTCCGTAAATGGCTTTTTAAGCGACCATTACAACCCGGTTAATAAAACAGTGAACCTCAGTGCAGACGTATTTGAAGGGAGAACTGTATCTGCTGCTGCGGTGGCAGCACATGAATGCGGCCATGCTGTACAGCATGCCACGGCTTACAATATGCTGATGCTGCGCAGCAGGCTGGTGCCGGCTGTAAAAATAAGCACCAATTTATCTCAATGGGTAATTCTGGCTGGTATTGGCATGATGGGCTTTGGTGGAGGAAGCCCCACAATATTACTGGTGGGCATTTGCCTGTTTGCTGTAAGCACATTGTTTTCTGTAGTCACGCTGCCAGTGGAGTTTGATGCGTCTGCCAGGGCGTTAAAGTGGCTCGATGGAGCCAATATTACTACCAATACAGAGCATGCTAAGGCCAAAGATGCCTTAAAATGGGCAGCATTAACTTATGTGGTAGCAGCGCTTGCATCAATTGCCATGCTGATACAGTACATAATGATTTTTATGAACAGAAGGAATAATTAGTAACTGCGGGCTCTGGTAAACGGTACCGGCAAAAGGGATAAAAGCAGAAAAATAAACATGGAACAAATAAATGGTATAAATTGCCATATTTCAGATAAAAAATAAGACAGCGTTATGAATTTTGGAAATGAGTTTGAGAAGTATGCCGTTAAGCATAAAGGGATAAGCAGCAATACACTGAATGCTTATATAAAGCACAATGTAACTAATCTTACCCCCAACATCATCGAAGAAAGGCCCATGAACATTGCCGTAATGGATGTATACAGCCGCCTGATGATGGACAGGATTATTTTTTTGGGATATCCCATTATGGATGAAGTTGCCAATATTGTTACTGCACAGCTACTTTTTCTGGAAAGTACCGACCGCACCCGTGATATACAGATGTACATCAACAGCCCCGGTGGTAGTGTGTATGCAGGCCTGGGTATGTATGATACTATGCAGTTCATAGGTCCCGATATTGCCACCATCTGTACAGGTATGGCCGCCAGCATGGGCGCCGTATTGATGTGTGCCGGTGCCAAAGGCAAGCGCACCGCACTAAAGCACAGCCGGGTAATGATGCACCAGCCAAGTGCAGGCGCGGGCGGGCAGGCAAGTGATATTGAAATTACGGTAAATGAAATAAGGAAGCTTAAAGGCGAATTGTACGAAATTATCGCTTATCATTCCGGGCAGGATGCGGAGAAGGTTGCTGTTGATTGCGGCCGTGATTACTGGATGACTTCCACAGAGGCGAAAGAGTATGGGTTAGTAGATGAAGTGCTGCTCGTCAACCCAAAGAAAGCGAAAAAGGACTAAGCAGGATTGAAAAAGCCGGCTGATTACAAATTACTGATTTTTTAAAAATACAAAGATGAATTTTTACAATAATAACAGCAGAAAATTTGATGACGAAACACCTGAAACACCTGCCATGCCCGATAACCCGATGGAGAAGATGCTGGGCGGAATGATGTTTGATAAAAAATTTATTGAGCAGCGCAAAGTTTTTTTGTGGGGTGTGGTGGATGATAAAAGTGCAAAGGACATTACCAATAGGCTGATGTACCTGGAAGCACTCGATCCCGGAAAGGAGATTACATTCTACATCAGCAGCCCGGGTGGTATGGTTACCAGCGGTATGGTGATATACGATACTATGCAGATGATCAGCAGCCCGGTAAGTACCGTTTGTATGGGCATGGCTGCCAGTATGGGCAGTATTTTACTCAGCGGTGGCGAAAAAGGCCGCAGGTTCATTTTTCCGCATGGAGAAGTAATGATACACCAGCCAAGCGGCGGAGGCCAGGGTACCAGTGCCGATTTGGAAATTATGGCCCTGCAGATGCAAAAGACGAAACTGATGGGCGCTGAACTGCTGGATAATAATTGCGGTCAGACCACTGTAAATATATTAAAAGATTTTTACCGTGATTACTGGATGGATGCCAAAGTAAGTATTGCTTATGGCA
>JANMDL010000450.1:0-5707 GCA_031376295.1 Chitinophagales bacterium | reverse complement strand
ATGCGCAACCCCCGGCTTAACTTTTGTCACCACATTTACCTCTCTAAATGTATCTGAGCCGCCTAACCCTTTAAGATTAGTCACCGGGTCATTACCAATAAAGTCATTTCTGCCGTCCATACCAACCAGCTCAAGATTAGGATTAAGCAAATCTCGAAGCCTAAAATCTATCGCCACTGACTCTGCAACTGGGTTTCTGTAGGATATTCTAAATTTCACGGTGTCTCCCGGCTTAACACTGTTTGACGTAAGTAACTGTTTACGTACTTCTAAGTTGGGTTTTTGAGAATACGCCCCAATGGTAACAAGGTTGCCACAATCTTTAAGAATCCAGTACGTCTTGCCGTTTGCCGTTATCTTAAACGCTGCATAGGATACGGCTCCCCATGCTTTCAATGGTCTTTGATAAACATTTACGCCTCCAGCCGACACCTTGACTTCACCCCAGTCATCGCTACTAATGCCGTTACTGCTCAAAGGTGTTCGCCCGATACTCCAATAGTCAGCTCCCGAGGCGCTAATGGTTACTTCTTGAGCAACGCCAGCCGATATATTGGCGCATGAAACACCAAACTTAGCATAAATCGCCTGAATCTGGGCGTTCGTTTTACATTTAGCAATAAGGTCTGCCCTGGTTGCAACGCCCCCGCTTATAATGTCATTACTAGACGCTGCATACGATTTTTCGGCAGGTATGGCAGAAGCTACGATCTGAACAAGTAAAGTCAAAACCATAAACACTATCCCTATGGTTCTAATTGAGCGCTCTTTTCTAAGGCGGGTTGAATAAAATGCAAACTGCTCAATGGTACTAGGTTTTAGTGATAGGCCCCTTATTAATGTATGAAACATGTTTTATTCTTTGCTTTTTAAACTACTGTTATGTTTATTTAAGCATAAAATTATATATTTGGGAAAATTCAAACAAAAAAGACTGGCAAAAACAGTCTTTTTAAATTGTTCGGGGTGAAAGGACTCGCCCACATTCTGCGGGCTCGAACCTTCGACCAGGTCGAAGAATCGAGACATTTCAGACCAAACAAAAAACCGCCAAATGGCGGATCTTTGCTTGGTCGCTCAAAGGCGAATAACTTTGAACCGTATATTATCAGTCTATTACACACCTTAAACAGGATTTGGGACACAGAAACATACGCAAAAGAAACAGCTCCGATTTTAGACGCTACTGATGAATATGCAGACTCCAATCAGATAAAAGGTGAGATATACGCCTATTAGATTTCATAAACCACCAAGCGTTTGAACCTTATGAGGTTAAAGCTTCTGGACGTGGGGGGTTAATATCATTAGGAACTTTTATTTGACCGAACCAGGTGTTGGGAGCTGTGCTTAAAGTGTAAATAGTGTGATGATCAAATGCTTGCGGTAATGCTCGTTCCACAGTAGTGCCTTCGCCTTCAATTACATCTATTGATCTTGCACCACAGCCTGGAATTAACATTATGTCGCTTGTTGATGTACGCAAGTCACTAGTTACTCTGCCTTCAAATATTGGGTTACGAAAGGGTCTATACGTATTTAGAAAGTCTGACCCAACTCTAGTGGTTTTCGCTAATGCTTTTTCACCATATTTAGCAACATAACCATCAAGCCACCCCTGAAAATCTTCTAGTGTTGCTTCTCTCGTGCGTGGCTTGTAATAGCTTTCTAGCCATACTCCTCTTAAATGTTCTCCGATTGCGTCAGTCTGTCGCTCTAGAGGACCGTCAAACCCGTCATCATAATCTTCTCGGCCTTGCCCTGCGAAATGAGCGTGATAAGTATCTTCTACGAGAAGTCTCAATCGCTGTGCTTCTGTTTCGTCTATACGAGTGCTATAAGTGTGGTCAAAATGTTGACGTAATTGCTCTAAACCTTCAAGGACTGTGGCAATCCGAACAGATAAAGTATGCTCACCCTCAAGACGTGTATCGCTCGGGTCAACTATAAATCCTTCATGCAATGGTTGTAGACTTGCACCACTTCTTTCTGACATAATGCCGTATTATACTATAAAACTCTATTGTAGTCAATCACATTATGATGTCGCACAATCTACCTTGAGCGACGCCCCTTAACAGGGGTAACGTCTATTTTATTGCGACACAAGTGCCTGTCAAGTGCAGGTGTTATTTTCGCCCACCCCTGTTACCAAACATATTATAAAACAATGACTATATTGGTTTCAGGAGTGCATCATCCATTACTGCAGAAATAACTGTCTGTTATTATTTAATCAATGAATATTCTAGGCATAAATTTGAATGTACGCAGCGATGTGCATAAGATACACAGTTCTACATTAGCGGGTTCAACTCCATTTGGTCATGACATTATAGTGGTTATCCCAAGCCCTGCTTCGTCTATATACGGGACAAACAGTGGTCATGCAGCGATTAACCAGAGATGGCAGGATTATTTAGATAAATGGATGAACGAGGGCCATAAAATTATCGTTCTAATGAATGCTGCCATATCTAGGCAAAATCTTAAATGGTTACCCATCAATGAATTTGCTCTCTCGAATTTCAGAGAAGCGGGCACGAGCCAATACATCGGGTCGGTTACATCTTCGAGCTATTCAATAAAAGAATTCCTTAAGACTAATTCACAAAATTTTACTGTCGTTACACATTATTTGTTTGAGAATGAGGATGGTGTGCACCCGAATAGTTCGGTTGACCCTACCTTACTGACCTCGTTCACATATAAAGAAGGTAACAAAGAGATTATATTTTTGCCTTATACCGGTATGAGTAATCTGGATTCTTTGATTTCTGCGTTAGATACTTCAGTTAATAAGTGGGAGCTACCAGAAATTGAATCAGTAGAGAAAGAACTGGCAGATACTGACAATCAAATCACGGACTTAGAAGCGAAGAGAGCTGAGATTCAGAAAAGATTATCATCATTAAATCACAAGGTTGATGACTTGATTAACACTGACATATATCTCGGTCGTTCTATCCGCCATTATGAAGCCGCTAGTAATTCACAAAATCCTAACCCTGAAGATTATTATGAAGCCATTGAAGCAATCGAAAACGCATTTACTAGTGAGCGTGTGATGCAGTCAACACTGGGTTTCAGCAAAAATTTCATAAATAAAATAATGAGAAGAGCAAACGAATTTAGGCATGTAGCTACTTCAGGGGAGATGCCAACACCCCTCACTATAGAAGAGATACATGAATTCAATTCCAATGTTCGAGAGGTCATTCTAGCTTACTTGAAGTATCTTTTTGACAAGAAATGACAACAGTAAGCCCTTATAGGGCTCTTATTGGTTTTTCTGACACGACTTTTCTTAGATACTTAGCGAACGCAACTGGTTAAGCTACCAGACTGTCAGAAAACTCATTAGTAATTTGTTCTGATTATTTTTAGCAGTTGCCATTTTTTCTGCGAATACTTCGTTATTCATGTGGCGGTAATATGTGTCCCTACTTATACCTGCATACCTACATGCGTCTGTAATGTTAGAGTTGGTTTGTATTGCAGCTATCAGCCTAGTAACGACTTTGCTGTCTACTTTTAATGGTCTGCCTACGGCATTTTTCACGGTCATAAAAACTCCTTTTTGTGCTTACGCTCCTACTAATAATTATACCGATTGGTAACTTTCCCCAACTCCTGTGGGAAGACCTTTCCTAGACGCTCTCCATGCGTTGCGGAGGGTGTTGTCGTTCACCTTTTGCTAGTCATAAAATGCAAGCAACTGTTCCCAAATTTTTTTCCGAAATATTGATGTACAAATAGCATTAAATACTTGCATAATGCTAATGTTTGCTGTATAATTAGTAGTATAGACGGCAAGCAAGAGTCCTTTCAGACAGAGGCTTCTTGCACGCCGTCTATTTTGATTCTAGACAGCTTGCAAACCTCGGTGAACTAATACAACTAATCACGCTGAGACTCTTGGGAGGTGAAGAACTTAAAACACTTCACTGGTCAAAGAAAGACTCAGTGTGGGCAACAATGCTAACAACGAGATAACACAAATAATGAAAGTGCTAGAAAGTATCGATGAAAACGGTGAGAAGGCAAAGCTAAATGAAACGACAATCAGCGATAACAACGGTGGGCGTATAGAACTTTAGTACGTCCTTATTTCTAAGGGTACAATCAATATTATGGATAACGAACAAGAAGAACAGATAGATATACATAAGCTGAAGTACGCTCTTTACGTTCGTAAGTCTACCGACGACAAAGAACGTCAACAACGCTCTACAGATGACCAAATAGCTGAGTGTGAAGAACTGGCTGCAAAGCTAGGCATAAGACTGGCCAAGCCTTACTACGAAGACCATGCTTCTGCAAAGATACCTGAAAATCCTAAGCGGGATCGTTTCAAAGATATGCTTAATGACCTGCAAGCAGGAAAAGTGAACGGCATAATAGCGTGGCACCCAGACCGTTTGGCACGAAATATGCAAGACGGTGGCAAAATCTTTGGACTGATTGACGACAAGTACATTCAAGACCTGAAGTTCTGCACTCATTACTTTACTAATGACGCTAGTGGCAAAATGCTACTTGGTATCTCATTTACATTATCTACTTATTACTCAGCCAACTTATCACAAAACGTAAAGCGTGGTCATAAACGTGCGTTCAAGGAGGGTAAGTCTTCGGGCACACCAAAGCACGGTTATATTCGTACAGACGAAGGCATTTATGTACCTGATGACCAGGACAGCAACAACTTCGCATTGGTGTGTGAAGCATGGCAATTACGCAAAGGCGGTATGGGATTACGTGAATTAGCAGACTACATGAACGAGCAAGGCTATGGTCGTATTATTAAAGGCACGAAAGCTAAACGCTTCGGTGAAAAAATCACTATGACTTACCAGATTTTGAGCGAGTTATTCAAAGACCCGTTTTACTATGGGCTACTATTTCAAGCAAACAAAACCATTAACTTATGTGATGCGTATGACTTCAAACCTGCTGTTAGCGAAGATGATTTTAACGAGGTTCAGCGTCTTTCAAGAGCTACACAATCGCCTTTAGTTACAAACAGGCGGAAGACTTTTTATCCGCTCCGCAGCTTGGTAAAATGCTCTTTTTGCAATCGCAGTATGTCGCCTGGTGCTTCAAAAAGCAGAGCTGGAAAACGTTACTTGTATTATCGCTGTACCAATAATGTCTGCACTCGTAAAAAGAAATCCATACGAGCCATTGTGGTGTTCAACTTCATATATGAGTTGCTAGAAAACGGTCTGGAACTGACAGAAAAGGACTACCAATATTATTACGATAGCCTTACGGGACAGGCAGACAAACGTCGTCTTGCTCTTAGGACTGAGATAAACAGTAAGGACGGTGCACTCAAGGCAACTAAACGTAGGGTCAAATCTTTAGCCCTAAAACTCATTGAGTACAATCAAAAGAGCCAAGTATGGAAAGTAAATAATGACCAAATGCTGAAACTAGAAGCCGACGCTAAAGACCTTGAGGGTCAGATTTCTGAATTGTGGGCAGAACTAAGCGATCCCGAACAAGAGCTACTAAGCATTGAACAATTTTTGAACCTAGCTAAAAACGCTGGTTCTAAGGTGAAAGCAGCTAATGAAGTTGGTAAAGACCATATTGCCCGAATAATCTTTTTGAACCTAGTCTTAGACGATGAAAAAGTAGTGTCCTACAAGATGACAAAAGCCTTCTCCAAACTAGAGAAGGCTCAAAATGTCTTGAATGG
>JANMDL010000440.1:0-1543 GCA_031376295.1 Chitinophagales bacterium | reverse complement strand
CCATTCAATATTGGATTGCTGTTTTGCAGACAGGCTAGAAGTTAATGCAGTTATCATTTTAGCATTATCAGTCTCATTTGTGCCAGCCTCTTTAATTAATGCTTTCTGTCCATCGGAGCTTAGGTCAAATAGAGTTTTTGCTTTCGGGGGGTCTGCCTTTTCTTTTTCTATTGAGTATGCATCAATACCAACTAGATCGTTTATGCCACTATCAAGATGAGTTGGCTCAGTAATCTTCTTGTACCTTTTGGTAAGATGAGCAGTAAACTGGCACCCTGCTAAAGAGATAATTAGCAAAACCAGTATAATATTCCTTTTCATAATTTAAATTTATTTATGATAATAAAATTTAGAGAGAAGCTCTTCTTATACTCCTTGCAGTGGTTCCTTCAACTTTATAGACTTCTGCATTGGCCGGAAGTTGGGTTATTTCCTCAATAACCCGCTTGTCTTCTATATATGTATCATTCCCTTTTGGAACTGTAAGGCTCACCCCTGCTTTGTATGTTCGTTTAGCCCTTATTGCGTCTAGTGTAGGGGCCCATTGTACAGCCTTCCAATACAATTTTCTTTTGTCTGATTTTAAAATAGTAATAAACATAATGATTAAGTTTTAGTGGTTCAAAAATGATAGCCAAATTATTAAAGAACTGATATCTTTTACACCGCCCATACACCCCTTTTTACCACCGTGTTTTCACCCTACCCTTAGCCGCCCACTCATTAGCCGGGGTAATAGACTATCCCGCAGTTGGGTGAGGGTTTGGATTTCTTTTGAATTATTAAACTTCTTTTGAAAGAATGGAGAAATGAAATTTTCAAACTCTATAATCACTTCATTTGGGGGAATAATAATTTCAGTGGCTTCAAAAGTAGAAGTTGTTATAGTATCAAAGACACTTCCGTATGCTTTTGATTTCAGATAGTCAATAATGTTTTCAGTTAATAGGTAAGCATAAAAGTCTGTATTGCCAATCCGTGACTTGATACCGTAATTAGATTGACTGATACACATTGGCTTTGAAAGAATGCAATAACAACCCACAGTTCCTCTTGCTGAGATGACTGTAGTATATTTAGGAAGCAGCTTGGTAGCACTGTTGTTAACCCCTTCTTCAGTTATATATTTTTCTGTTGCCATAATAAATGAAGAATGATTTGCTGTAACATCTTTTGCAGAAATCCACGGCGTACTGCCATTCCAATATTCTGGAATATCTGTTTTGGGTGTTCCGCCACTTAATAGTTTAATCACTTCCATAAACTTTCCAACCCGCCACCCCTCCGGCACTTCCCCCAATTCTGTTTGCTGCATTTCTCCATCTGCACCGGGATATTGGAACTGTACAAACCACTGCTTAAAAATAGTTTGGGCTAATTGCTCCAGGGTTTGGTTTTGGCGGCGCAGCAGGTCTATTTTGTTGTCGAGGCTGCTGAGTATGGCAGCGATGGATTGTTGTTCGGGAAATTCAGGCAATGGAATCATTAAATTATCAAACGCTTCAAGCGGCACTCGTTGCTGACCTGCACTGCCAGACATATT
>JANMDL010000435.1:0-2117 GCA_031376295.1 Chitinophagales bacterium | reverse complement strand
ACCATGCTTTGCGGCAATGATGGGGGTATACAACGTACAACAGCTAATCTTGCTACACCAGTAGTTTGGACACAGATAAATACCGGTTACCGCACCTACCAATACTATCATGTGGCCATAGACCCACGGCTGGGTAATGCCAAAGTGTTTGGCGGCTCACAGGACAATGGCAGCACCCGCAATATTGGCGGCAGCGGTACCAGCTTTGAGCTGGCTTATGGTGGCGATGGTGTTTCAGTGGGTTTATCCGACCTTATCTCGGGCAGTACCTATGAATATTGCGGATCGCAACAGGGAAATATTGTAAGAAGAAATGCTGCATCCGGCCTTGGATTTGTAACCGGCATAACACCCACGGGCGAAGGTGGCACCAGTACCGAACAGTTTGTAACTGTTTTTACCCTTGATCCTGATAATACCGAAAGGTTGTTTTATGCCAATGACAATTCCCTTTACCGCAGTACATCAGCATCTACCCTTGCAACTGCCACCTGGACGGCTTTAACAGGTGTAGCCACATCGGTGGGCGCAGCTAATGATATAACCAGGATAGCCACTACAAGAGGTGTTTACAGTGCTGCAACAGCCAGTGTTTTCTTTGGTACTACCAATGGTAAAGTTTACCGGCTTGATGATCCAGGGGCTGTTGCGGCTGCCACGGCTCCGGTTGATATTAGTGCTGCTGGTTTTCCTGCTGGTGCTTTTGTAAGCAGCGTTTCGGTAAATCCCAGAAACGATGATACGGTACTGGTAACCTTTTCCAGCTACGGCGTATCCAGTATATGGTGGACGGGTACTGCTAACAGTGCTGTACCCACCTGGACGGCTATTGAAGGAAATATTTCCCTGCCATCTATAAGAAGTTCGGCCATTGTTGTAAATGGAACTGTGGTGGAATATTACGTGGGTACATCAGTAGGGCTGTATTCCACAACAGCGCTTTCGGGTGCTTCCACCGTGTGGGCACAGGAGGCAATTGCAGACATTGGAAATGCTGTGGTAAGCTCCCTGGCACTACGCACAATTGATAATACAATGGCGATAGGCACCCATGGTTATGCCATGTGGAAAACAATTATCGGCAGCCCTATACCGGTACTATTCAGCAGCTTTACAGGTAAGGCAGAAAAAAAATACAACGTATTAAACTGGGAGGTTACCAGCGAAATAAATAACAAAGGTTTTTATATTGAAAGAAAACAAAAAGGGGATATAAATTATGTGCCGGTTGGCTTTATCAATGGCCGGGGCAACGCCAGCACGCCTAAAGCTTATTCTTTTACTGATATTTATCTTGATCTGTCATCTGAGCAGGCATTGTACCGGCTGAGGCAGGTTGATTTTGACGGTAGGTATCAATACTCAGATATTGTTTTACTGAAAAGAACAGCATCCGGCAAACTAGTGGAATACATTGCTGCGGATGCGTCCACATTGCTGATTCGGATAAACAATATCACCAATGATAATATCAGGATAAGCATTACGGACATGAGTGGCAGGGCAATGTACCAGCAGACTGTAACTGCACTTACCCAACGCATATCCATCGCAGCCTGGGCAGCGGGTACTTATATTGCTGAGGTATGGACGGGTAACAAACGTGCCCATGTGCAGCAATTTGTAAAACCGTAATCATTCATAAGCGGCATCGGTTAATATAATCCGGCAGTTGAAATTTTTCGGCTACCGGATTTTTTTTGTTTATAACTGTTACCGGCAGTATATGTCAATAAATTTTCATAAGCAACTTGTGGTGCAGCATTTGCGTCATAGGTAGTGGAATCTGATTATCTATTTTAAACAAACAGTATGAAAAATTTATATTTCAACTTGTATCGCATCTCCTGTTTTCTTTTCTTTTTTTTATTTACAATAACAATATTGCCTGCTCAAACAGCCATTACTGCAGTAACCACCAGTAATTCAGCGGCTGCAAGCACACAATCTTACGTAATTGGCGCCAATACCTGCAATTGGGGTATGGCACCAAATAATAATGTGGTATTGGTAGATGGCTTTACAGCCGGAGGCTTACCTTATACTTACGCTTCTTTTTTAACAGGTAATGTAAAACTGCGCCGGGTAAACAATGCAAGCGTAAGTGGAAATTTCAC
>JANMDL010000417.1:0-10652 GCA_031376295.1 Chitinophagales bacterium | reverse complement strand
GGCTGGCAGTGGCCACGGCAGAAGGCTGCCTGTCAGATACCAACAGCATTGTATTGCCGGTACGCTACCTGCCCAATGCAGTTATTAATTTGGGAGCAGCTGTCTGCAATAATGAAACTGCCAGGTTTATGGATGCATCTTACATGCCTGCTGGTGCCGCACCCGATCGTGTAGTGAGCTGGAATTGGTTGTTTGACAACAGCATTACCGATATATTGCAGAATCCTTCAGGGAATTTTTCAGCCGGGCTTCACTATGCAAAATTGATAGTACAAAGCGACCGTGGCTGCCTTAGCTTACCAGCCGATAGCCCCTTTATTGTGTACAGTAAACCTGCTATTAATTTATACATAAGCGATTCCTGTGTGTTCAGAAACATTGTGTACAAAGCCGGCAGCACACCTGGTAACCCGGTTATTAACTGGAGCTGGGATTTTGGCAATGGTTACCGGCCCGGCAATGCTGTTGTTACAAAAACTTTTACATCAGATGGTTTTTATCCCGTAAAGCTGGTTGGCAAAACCGTTCAGGGTTGTATGGATACCATCTTCAGGCCGTTTACCATTTACTTCAACCGTACCAGGGCAGGCAACGATACCATTGTGGCTAAAGATGAGCCGGTACAATTAGATGCCAGGGGCGACACCGGCACTACGTATATCTGGAGTCCAGCTATTGGCTTAAACGATGCTTTTATCAGAAACCCCGTTGCCATACTCGACAGGGATCAGCAATACCTGTTAAATACCCTCAGTAAAGAAGGTTGCGACAGCCGCAGTAAAATTCTCATACGCCGCTACAAAGGGCCCGAACTCTATATCCCCAATGCCTTTTCGCCCAATGGAGATATAATAAATGAAATATTGAAAGTGTTCCCGGTAGGTATCAAATCGTTTGGCTATTTCTCCGTTTACACCAGGGGAGGGCAGCGCATATTCCACACCACCGACTACACCCGTGGCTGGGATGGCACATTTAAAGGTGCTAAACTCGACCCCGGTACCTTTGTAGTAATTGCTGCTGCTGTTGATTACAAGGGCAACCCAATGTTTAAAAAGGGAACGGTGGTGTTGCTGAGGTAATCGCTTCCAGAGCGTTTCAATGCGCAAGGTATTGAAAGCCGCACTTGCCCGGGTGAGGCGTTACTGGAAAGAAGAACAATTACAGTACCAAATCTCTTTTATCATCCTCTCCGAAAAAGGGCTGTTATATGTACAGCATCCTGTGGGCCAGCAGGAGAAAAATGCTGCCATCCTGACACCACATGTACGCAACATTGCCGATGTAAGTGGCGCCGGCGATACCGTGATTGCCGTGGCTGCTGCTGCTAAACATTCATCACTTATGGCTGTTGTTGCCAATATTGCCGGCGGGCTGGTTTGTGAGGAAGTTGGGAATGCGGCGATTGACAGGGAGAAGTAATTGGGGGATGCAAGAAAGCCGGAACAAGTGGTGATGATTTACCGAAGGAGTAATACTGACTATTTTTATAATCAAAATGCAACCTGATACTAAAATGTAGAAACCCGCCATCCGGCGGGTTCCCAAATCTATTTACACAAATTAAAACTTCACCCCCACAGTAGCCACAATATTGCCCCTGGTATTTTTTACTGTGGCATAAGTATTAGCCCTGTCTTCCAGGCGGTAGGGGAAGTTAACATCTTTGTTGATAGAATGTACGTAGGTAAGGTCGAAGAAAACACCCTTGTGGCGGTAGCCGAGGCCGCCGCTGAGTAACATGCGGTTGGCCTTCAGTTCTTTTTCTTTGTAGGGATTGCCATAGTAAGCGAACCCAAGCCTCGCCATAATGATGTTGAATTTCAGTTCGCCACCCACTTTAAAGTTAAAAGCACCTTTGTATTCGCCCTTCACCACATTGTTCAGCTCTTTGTAATAAGCTTTTTCTTCTGTAGTGGGCGTTTCGTTGTCGCTGCTGAACCTGCTGCCACGGTGGTTTACATATTCCACATCGGCAGTAATAAAGGCACGCTGGCGTTTTACGTTCTGCACTTCACGAAATACATAAGAGGCACTGATGGCTGCCTTCCAGGGCGACCACTGTATGTACTTACTTTGGCCGGGCTGGTTATTGGTAAATACTGCGGAGGTAACACTGTTGGTGGTTTGTGCCGGCTCAATATCAGCTACTAAGCTGCTGCTGCGGGTATCTTTCAACTGCATGTACGTGGGTGTATGTATGCTCAGCCCGAGGCGTAAATATTCCTGCGGACGGTAAATCACTCCAAATTTTGCATTTACACCCCAACCAGTGGTTTTAAAATCATCATTGTAAGAAAACTGTTTGAAACCATTGTTGGTCCTGGTAGAAGTGTCCGACTCTTTAAAATTGGTATTGCTGGTATAGTACACAAAAGGCAGCGAAGCACTTACACCCCAGTACCATTTGTCATCATTGTTGTGTGCATAGCCAATGGCTGCCTCGTAGAGGCCACCACCTGTGCGCTTTAACATTTCCTGGCGAATGGCCTGGCCCGCATCCAAAATAAATTCGGGCGCACCTTTTACCTGCAGCGCACCGTTTATCCTGAATGTATCTACCAGGTAAGTATACAAAGCCGGTGCAGCTCCAAAAGCAAAAGAAGGATTGTTTAATGCCTGGTCGATGGTGAGGCGGCTTTTGGCTACCTGCTCGGCCCACTGCTCCGTAAAGCTGCTGAAATTGTTCAGCGCATTGTAACTGATGGTATTGGTAAAATCTGCTGTTTGCGAAATAGCGATACTCACCGCATTACTGGAATTCTTTTTATAACCGCTTGGGCCACCCAGCACAAAACCCGTAGGACCAAAGTTGAAGCCGTTGCGTTTACCCTTTGTAAGGTTATCCCGGTAATTTACTTTGTTATTGTTGAGCGCAAAACCAGGGCTCATCATGTATTCCCCTGTTTTAAAAAAACCAAGACCGGCAGGGTTGGTGTATAAGGCTGTGATGTCGCCACCAAGCGAAGTCATAGCGCCACCAATGGCCATGCTGCGGGCCGTGCCGTTTTGCGGATAAAAAGAATAGCGGATGGCATCTTCGGGTACCTGTGCCTGTGATGCGGTGCTGATAAGTAAAATTGGTATAAGTAAATGTATTCTGTTCATGGCAATATGGTTTTAGAGTAAGGCTATGACGGGCATAGCCTTACTAAGTATTATTGATAATTTTTTATTGTTACTGCTGAATTGATGGCACTTATTTACCACCCCTGCCTGGCCTTGAAACAGATCCGCCAGACGAACCACCCGATGATGGGGTACTGCTGGGAGTGCTGCTTGGTGTGCTTGTTGGCTGATAAGTTCTTGTATTGTTGTTACTGTTGGTATTGGTATTAGTATTAGTGTTTGAATTGTTATTGTTGCTCGGTTCTGGCTTAAATATTTGCCGGATGGTATTGCCCAGGCCGGTGCCATTGTTGTTACTGTTATTATTACTGTTATTGTACACACGTCCTGTAGTGGTTTTTACACCTGTTTTAGGATTCACTACTGTATTGTTACTGCCATTGCCGTATCCTCCAAGATTTACCATACGTGGTGTGCTGTTTACCACAAGTGACTTTGGTACATAGTAAGGAACTGGGCTGTAATAAGGATGGTTGTAATAACCATAGCCGTATTGGTTGCAGTAGCAGTTGCAGTTATGATTATAGGTATTGTTGTAACTGTAATCGTAGTCGTTGTTGCGCCAGCGCCTGTCACGGATGCGCATCCTTATTTCTCTGTCCTGCGCAGTTTCGTCATACGTTTGCTGTTCTTCTTCTTTGCGGGTTTCTTGTTTTTGTTCAATTGTTCTTACCGGAGAGTAATATACATCATCCGGAGTTTGCCCTGATTTATACACAGTGGAGCAACTGGTAAATCCTGCGATAGCTAATGCTGCGAGTAAAATTTTCGAGTTCATGGCGCTAAGTTTATAAGATTTAAAAATGAAGTTACTACTTTTGTGCCGTTTGGCACATTAATGAAGCATCAAATCTTCTGCCATAAGACGCATAAGTTTACTATTTTGATGTTAAAGATGTGCTAAAACGAATCAAAAGGCCATTTTAAGGGGCAATTCAGCCCAAAAAAGACGAAAACCGCTTTGCGGAGCATAATATGAGTAAAGAAATAACAAGCAGGCAGGATGATTACGCACAATGGTACAACGACCTGGTGATTAAAGGCGGCCTGGCAGATTACAGTTCGGTACGTGGTTGTATGGTGATAAAACCTTATGGCTATGCTTTATGGGAAAACATGAAGGCAGAGTTAGACAGAATGTTTAAGGAAACCGGGCACCAGAATGCTTATTTTCCGCTGTTTGTACCCAAGAGCCTGTTTGAGGCCGAGGAAAAAAACGCCGAAGGTTTTGCAAAAGAGTGCGCCGTGGTTACCCATTACCGCTTAAAAAACGACCCGGATAAACCCGGCAAACTGATGGTGGATCCTGAAGCCAAACTGGAGGAAGAACTGGTGGTAAGGCCAACGAGTGAAGCTGTTATCTGGAATACCTACCGGGACTGGATACAATCTTACCGTGACCTTCCGTTGCTGATTAACCAGTGGGCCAATGTGGTGCGCTGGGAAATGCGTACACGGCTTTTTTTACGTACTACCGAATTTTTGTGGCAGGAGGGGCATACCGCCCATGCTACTGCCGAAGAAGCTGTAGAAGAAACAACAAAAATGCTGGATGTGTATGCCGATTTTGTGGAGCAATACATGGCTGTACCGGTGATAAAAGGGGTGAAAACTGCCAGTGAGCGTTTTGCCGGGGCAGAAGACACTTATTGCATTGAAGCGCTGATGCAGGATGGTAAGGCATTACAGGCTGGCACCTCACATTTTCTGGGGCAAAACTTTGCCAAAGCATTTAATGTGCAGTTTTTGAGTAAGGAGAATAAAAAAGAATACGTTTGGGCCACAAGCTGGGGAGTAAGTACCAGGCTGATAGGCGCCTTGATAATGGTACACAGTGACGATGAGGGTTTGGTGCTGCCGCCCAAAATTGCACCCATACAGGTAGTGATAATACCTATTTACAAAGGAGCCGAAAGCAAACCTGTGGTGGATAGCAAGGCACTTGCGCTGGCTGCGGAGCTGAAGGCCATGGGTATTTCAGTTAAGTATGATGACAATGACAACAACCGCCCGGGCTGGAAGTTTGCAGAATATGAGCTCAAGGGGGTGCCGGTGCGCATAGCCATGGGCCTGCGTGATATTGAAAATGGCGTGGCAGAAGTAGCCCGCAGGGATACAAAGGAAAAACAAACTTTGCCCGTGGAGGGCTTGGCAGGGGCAGTAGTTGCATTGCTTGACGAGATACAGCAGAACCTGTACAGCAGGGCAAATAGCCACAAAGAGCAGCATATTACCAATGCAGATACATGGGAAGAGTTTGTACAACTGCTGGACGGGAAGGGCGGCTTTATTGCTGCACATTGGGACGCTACTGCCGAAACTGAGGAAAAGATAAAAGAAACTACCAAAGCTACCATCAGGTGCATACCGCTTGATAACAAAGAGGAGGCCGGAACATGTATTTTAACGGGTAAACCAAGTACACAAAGGGTGCTTTTTGCCAGGGCATATTAATGTAATTTTAATACAACGGGTAACAAAAATGTTCACTGTATTATCTATATTCAGTTGGCTGGAGCAGTTTACATTGCCTTGTGTTATAAAAACAATATTTCACCACGATTGCCCGGGCTGTGGTTTTCAGCGGTCGGTATTATTGCTGCTGCAGGGCTCGGTTAAACAAAGTTGGCAAATGTACCCACCAGCAGTACCGATTTTGCTTTTATTGGCATATGGAATGCTGCATTTGCGCTATAAATTCAGGAATGGAGCAAAAATTGTTCAATATGGGTATATTTTTGTTGCACTTTTTGTTATGATAAATTATATTTACAAAATTATATACTAAAACAAAACTAACATGGACAGTATGAACCAAAAGAATGACCAGTTAAACATGCCCAAAAAACCATTACCTAATGCAACAGCTGTGCTGGTTCTTGGTATTTGCTCAATCGTAGTTTGCCAGATATGCGGCATTATCGGACTTATTCTGGCCAACCAGGATATGCGTTTGTACAACCAGAACCCGGATATGTACACGGAAGGATCCCTGAGCAATATTAAGGCGGGTAAGATCTGTTCTATTATTGGTATTGTATTACTTGGCCTGGTTATTATCTACTTTATTTTTATCGCAGTTTTCGTTGGCTCATTCAGCAGCAGCCGTTACTGGAATTAATAAGTAAATTAAAGAACCAATTCCTTTACCGGATTTATTTAATATCAGCGTTGATGAACTCAACGCTTTTTTATATTGCGGTATGATACTGTATAAAAGAGCGCTTTTTTAATTTGAAAGGAGTAATATTGATTCTTAATAATTCAGTAATCATTCAATAATTTTTATCTAAACCTAAAAACTAACAAAATGGACAATCAAGACAATTTGCTGAACAATGATTTGCAAATAGATGACATTTCAATGCAGCACTTAAAAGAAACTTCAGGTTGGGCTAAGTTCCTGGGCATCGTTGGCTTTATTTTCAGCGGCTTTATTGCAATAGCAGCATTTGCAGCCGGCGCTACACTCTCAACCATTCGAAGCCCTTTTTCCGGCAGTTATGGCAGAGGATTAGGAGCATCAATTATTGTGATTTATCTCCTGATGGCGGGCCTCACATTTATGATTTCCTTATTTGTATATCGTTTCGGGTCTAATGGAAAAGCAGCAATTGCTTCCGGGGATCAAACTTCGCTTAATGAATCATTAAGAAACCTGAAATTTGTATTCAGAACCCAGGGTATTATTACCTGTATATATCTTGGTATCCTGGTACTTGTATTTGTGTTTGGAGGCTTAGCGGCCCTTATGCGTTAAGAAGGTTCATTTTTTTGACATTTCGATTTATTGTGTAACCGGGTGCTATTCCTTAGTGGCCAAATAATTATAATCTTCCAGCAGTTTTTCTAAAAAATCATTTGCATACAGGGATGTTTGCACTTTCAATACATCCTGTACTTTCATGGCCACCCGGTTACACATATCGTAATTGCCTTTTTTTTGTGCCTGTGTTACTACGCTTTTTATGGTATTAATGTCACGGTCACTCAGGCGCATCACTTCAGGAAACATTACTTTATAATCAGTATTGTTTACCTGCATAAAAACAGTATCCTGCAGGGTAAGGTTTGTTTTGGTATTAACCACCACTGTACCGGCGGCCAAATCACCCAGCCGCTGGCTTTTACCGCTTACTGCAATAATCACCACCACCACAATTCCGAGGAAACCAGTGGCCATAATATAAGCAATGATGGCATAATCAACAAAGGCAATATACCCGAATAAAAAAGGCCATTCCCAAAAACGCATTATCCAGCGGGTAAGGTATTGCCCAAATGTGGGTTCGCCCCCCTCAAGGCTGATTACCCTTGTATTCATTATTTTTTTACCAATTGTTTGCCCGTTCATCCAAAGCTCGGTAAGCAGCGAATAAAGAAACATAGGTGTTGAAATAGCCAGCACATCCAGCCCAAACCCAGCTTCAGTATCAAGCCCCAGACCCTTAAACAGCGTCTTCATGCTGTACAGGTAAATAATCAGCAGTACAAAATCAATGATATAGGCAAAAAGCCGCTTGTGAAACTCCGCAATTTCAAATTCCAGGTCAATATTAAATGGGGTGCCTATTTGTATAATGGACATAGGTTGGCAATTTACACACAGAAAATTAAAACGGGCCACCAATATGGATTTTTTTATTTCTTAAAAAAGTAGGAATTTGTAGCCTCAAAGGTTTTAACTATACCGGCACGGTAAGGTAAAGCCGAACTAAACGCAATAAAAGTCCGTAGAAATGAGGGAAGCGATGTTTATTAAGAAAAATGCCGATAAGTGGACGCAGTACCAGGATGTGCCCACTGATAACCCTGATGAGATGGCAGAGCGCTTTGTTACATTGATTGACGACCTTTCTTATGCCAAAACATTTTACCCTAAAAGCAAGGTAACCCGCTGGATCAATGGCATTGCGGCAGGCATTTATCAAAGCATTTATCAGAATAAAAAAGAGAAATACAGCAGGATTTTCAGGTTCTGGAAGCTGGAACTGCCGCTGCTGTTTAAAAAATACCACCATATTTTCCTCTTTACCTTTTGCGTTTTCTTCCTCTTTGTTTTAATAGGCGTCATTTCTTCCTGGCAAAATGAGGACTTTATCCGCACGGTTCTTGGAAATGAGTATGTGGATATGACGGAAGAGAATATAGCCAAGGGCGACCCGTTTGGGGTGTACAAGGACCAGAATCCCTTTACTATGTTTATCCACATCGCCTTTAACAATATTAAGGTATCGTTTTATATGTTTATCTGCGGTTTTACCCTGGGCATTATCACCACTTATTTACTTTGGTCAAACGGGCTTATGCTCGGCTGCTTTCAGTACATGTTTTTTGCTAAGGGACTGGGGCTGCAATCAGTAATGGTGATTTGGATACACGGTACGCTTGAAATTTCGGCCATTGTAATTGCTGCCACAGCAGGGTATATATTGGCCAACGGGATTCTTTTTCCAGGTACCTATTCCCGTATGCTGTCATTCAGGCGGGGTGCCAAAGATGCAGTTAAAGTTATTATCAGCTTAGTGCCCATCTTTATACTGGCATCTTTTTTTGAGAGCTATGTTACCCATTTGATGAGCAACAGTTACGATAAGGAGAACAATACCGGGCTGCCGTTGTGGGCAGGAATTCTTATTCTTGGAGGCTCCCTGTTTTTTATTGTTTGGTATTTTATTATCTACCCAATACGTTTGCATAAAAAAGGTTACACCATAAAGCCTGATGGTATTATTCACCGCATCAATACAAGCAATGCATAAGTACTGGCTCAGCTTAATTTTTTGGCTGTTGCTGGCAGGCGGATTGCAGGCACAGCAAAAAAAATATATTTACAGGGATACTGCAGAAGAAAAAATATTTGTGGAACCTGCACCCGGGCAGGCAATTGAAGCCCCTGTGCAGGAGCCTGTGCAGGAATCGAACAAAAGAAGCCAGGTAATTGTTGAACCGGTGGAAGAGGATGACAGTCCGCTGGTTGACGATACTGAGCGGCCCGATACAAGCCTGTATTTTAAATACCTGTATGCATCAAAAGATACCGTGCAGTACTGGAAAAGTATGAAGGCTTTTGCGTATGCTGTTTATTTAGACAGTCTGCTGCGCAACAGGGAACTGAAAAAAAAGAAAATTGAACAAAAGCAGCAGGAGCGGAGCAGCAACAAAAGTTCTTCCGGCGAAAGCAGCAGTTCAGATTCAGTCTCATTTGATGCAGCTCCCGGCTTTTTTAATTCCCCATTTATCACCGTACTGTTATGGATACTGGCGGGTGGTTTTGTATTGTTCATTATTTACAGCCTCTTTTTAAAAGATGGCATGTTCAGGCGCAATACCAAATCCACTGCAGGCACCAGCAGTGGTGAAATGGAGGCAGCAGAAGTGAAACCGGGTACTGATATGGATAACCTGATTGCACAGGCTTTACGGGATAACAATTTCAGGCTGGCAGTGCGGTATCAGTACCTTAAAAACCTGCACAAGCTTGCCGAAAAAGGTTTTGTACAGTATGCTGTGGACAAAACCAATTACCAGTATGTGAATGAACTGACAAATGCAGGCCTGCGCAATGAGTTTGCAGGTATTACACTTAATTATGAATATGTATGGTATGGAGAGTTTGAAATTGATGCAGTGATTTACCGTAAATTAGAAACGGGGTTTACTAACCTGTACAATAAAATTTAACGAAAGGGTGAAGCGGATTATACTATATACAGTTTTATCAGTGGCAGCTATCATACTGCTTGCAGCCTGCGACAAACAAAATGCGGGTGGCAAGCCCGTTATGCCCAGCCTTAAGGAAAGTTTTGCCAGAGAAGATAAAAATCCATTTGGTACTTATGTGGCGTATAATTTAGTACAGCAATTTTATCCCAAAAGCAGCATCAAATATACCAAAAAAGAATCGGTAGAAAAAACATGGAGCAATATTTATGATACAGGCGCTGTATATATTTCTGTATCCAATTCGCTGTACACTTCCGAAGAAGATGTGGAAGCCATTATGGCTTATGTAAAAGCAGGCAACGATATGATATTAAGTGCGGCCGTGTTTGATGACAACCTGCTTGACAGGATTGGCTGTAAGTTGTACAATTATACTGCTTACCAGGATTTATTGCTGGGCAGGATGGAAGAAACCGATGTAAAATTGGATACCCGCCGTTACCCTGATACAGCTACTTACAGTTATTATTACTATCCCTTTTCCAATGCATTTTCCAAACTGCCCGAAGCCAGCACCAAAAGTATGGGGTTAAACAGGCAGGGCAATACCAATTGTTTTGTTTATTTCTATGGTAGTGGCAAACTCTTTCTGCATTGCGAACCAAGGGCTTTTTCCAATTACTTTTTATTGCAAAAAAATAATTACCAATACCTGCAGAACCTGCTTGGGTTTAGCAAAAAAGCTCCTGAGCATGTTTACTGGAACGATTATTATACCAAAATAAGATCACCCAGGAGCAGCCGCTCCGGGTCCGGCAGTTCAGCATCCAATAAAGATTCTGGCAGTACTTTTGATG
>JANMDL010000645.1:0-2905 GCA_031376295.1 Chitinophagales bacterium | reverse complement strand
ATATATATATATATATACAGGTTACCAGCAGGTCGCCCAGGTATACGGATGCTGCATAATTGGTATGCTTACTTCCTTCAGCAGTTTTTTCACCTTTTTCCAGGTAGCCCACTTCGGCATTTACAATACCTGCTTTGCGCAAAAAGCCGGCCATCTCATCGGCACTGTTGGCAATGAGTACACTTAAAAAATTATCGCCATAATCAAGCCCATGGGCCATACCGGCACCTACTGCATAAATATTTTTTAAAATGGCGGCAAACTGCACCCCGTAAATATCCAGATTTACAATGGTATTGATATAACTGGTAGAAAAATGTGCAGCCAGCTGGTGGGTTACTGCTTCATCAATACCCGAAAAAGTAAGGTAAGACAGTTTTTCTGATGCTACTTCTTCGGCATGGCAGGGGCCAAGCACGGCAAAATAATTTTCCAGCGCTACATCAAAATCTTTTTTCAGCAAATCGTTCAGCAGCAGGTTCCGCTCCGGCAAAATACCCTTGATGGCACTGATGATTTTTTTGCCCCTGAATATATTTTTATCAAGCCCCTTCAGCACATCATCGGCATAGGCAGATGGTATTGCAATCACAATACAATCTGATTCCCTGATTACGTCTTCAAGACTTGTTGATGGTTTAATCATTGCGGCATCAAAATATACCTGGCTTAAATACTGCTGGTTGTGATGGCGTGTAAGCAGATAGTCTATGGCTGCATCACTCCTGAACCACCAGTTAATGGGGTTTTTATTGTCTGTAAGTATTTTGGCAAGGGCCGTACCCCAGCTACCGTTTCCGAGTATTCCGAAATTCATTTGTTTAGTTGATAGTTGAAAATTGATAGTTGAAAGTTGCGTACATTCTTCGCTCCAGCCTCCGCATTTGTCATTTTCAAAAGGTTCAAGGTTTAAAGTTCAAAGGTTGCGCCCCACATTCGCCATTCCAACTTCTTCCTTCGTAATTTCAAAAAAACTCCGGACTCAAACTGATTAAATACGTTAACCGTTGGGCGATGATCGTTGACCGCAAGCGGGGGCTTCTGCGTTCATCGCCCAACGAAACACGCTCATCGAATTTACAATCCTAACCGCTCCACCGCAACCTGTGCTGCTATCTGGCTGGCATCTTTTTTATTGTATCCTTTTCCTTCCGCAATCACTTCGCCATCAACAGTGGCGGCAATAATAAAAAGCCTGCGGCCGTTTTCAAACCTTTCTTCCAGCGTTTCAAACTCAAGCGCTTTGCCGTTTTTATTGGCCCAGCCATACAGCCTGTTTTTGATATTTATTTCAATACCCTCCAGGTCATCCATAAACAGGTGCGGCAGTATGATGTATTGCTCAATCCATTGCTGCGTTTTAATATAACCCCTGTCTAAGTACACAGCGCCCACCAGTGCTTCCAGTGTGTTGCCGAATATCTGTGAAATCTTAAGAGAATTGTCGTGCCTGTTGTAAATGGTGATTTTTTTCAGTCCCATTTTAAGGGCAATATCGTTCAGTTGCTGGCGGTTTACCATTTTACTGCGCATCTCGGTTAAAAAGCCTTCGCCTTTGTAAGGATACTTTCTGAAAAGGTAATGCCCCACTACGGAGCTGAGTACCGCATCCCCCAAAAACTCAAGTCTCTCATTGTTTTCATCGGCACCTTCCCTTACCGAGCGGTGGCTAAGGGCAGTACGGTACAAAGGCAGTTTGCCCGGTGTAAACCCAAGTACATTGCAGAGCTGTTTTTTAAATTCAGCCTCAGCCTTGTTTCTGCCAAAAAGTTTTTTTAGAATTTGCACGCAGTTAAGCTACGTATTTTTTTACAATTACCGAGGCATTGTGTCCGCCAAAACCAAAAGTATTGCTTAATGCTGCATTCACAGTACGGTTTTGGGCCTTGTTAAATGTAAAGTTGAGTTTAGGATCCAGTTCCGGATCGTCCACAAAATGGTTGATGGTAGGAGGAATAATATCCTTGGTTACAGCCAGTATACAAGCCAGCGCTTCCAGTGCGCCAGCAGCACCCAGGCAGTGGCCCGTCATGCTTTTGGTAGAGCTGATGTTGAGGTTATAAGCATTTTCGCCAAACACATTCAGTATGGCTTTTGTTTCGGCAATATCACCCAGCGGGGTGGATGTGCCGTGTACATTGATATAGTCAATTTGCGAAGCCTGCATACCGGCATCAGCCAGGGCTGCTTTCATCACATTGTTGGCTCCCAGCCCTTCTGGATGAGGGGCGGTTATATGGTAGGCATCGGCAGTAGCGCCGCCGCCTGCAATTTCGCAATAAATTTTGGCTCCTCTTGCCAAAGCATGTTCCAGGCTTTCCACTACCAGTACCCCTGCACCTTCGCCCATTACAAAGCCATCCCTTTCTTTATCGAATGGGCGGCTGGCCGTTTGGGGGGAGTTGTTGCGTTCGCTCAATGCCTTCATGGCGTTAAATCCGCCGAGGCCGGCCTGACTTATAACCGCTTCGCTGCCACCTGTAATAACAATATCAGCTTTTCCAAGCCGGATATTATCAAACGCATCAATGATGGCATTGGTACTGGATGCACAGGCACTTACCACGGCAAAATTGGGGCCGCGGAAGCCATGGCGCATGGAAATTTGCCCAGCGGCAATATCCAGTATCATTTTGGGAATAAAGAAGGGGTTGAAACGGGGGGTGCCATCGCCCAGGGCAAAGTTGGTCACTTCTTCCTGAAAGGTGATAAGGCCACCGATACCACTACCAAAAATTACACCTACCCTGTCGGTATCCACATTTTCCCGGCTGATGCCCGCATCTTTTACGGCTTCATCGCTGGCAATAATGGCAAACTGGGTAAAGCGGTCCATTTTACGGGCCTCCTTGCGGTCGAGATAAGTGGTGGGGTCAAAGTCTTTAACTTCAGCGGCAAATTTTGG
>JANMDL010000400.1:0-3594 GCA_031376295.1 Chitinophagales bacterium | reverse complement strand
TACCTGTGAATAATTATAAACGTGGGTTCTACTTGCTGCGAAATCTTATTGAAGAACAATTAACGTACAAAGCGGACACTGAAATTACTTATTGGGACTAATAACCTGCTTCCAGCAACTAAGGCTTCGTTGGGTGCACAGCGCCAATAATAGGCTTACTGTATTCAGTGTACTCAATCTCCGTTGTATTGCCGGTTATACTATGCTGGCTATAAACTTATTATGGCAGCCGCACCTGGGCGGCTAAATGTGTATATTTGACTGGCAGGCAGTTTTTTTCACAAACTGTCGTTTACAGGCCTTCGCCATATTATAAACTGATGATTATTTGCCGTTTCCCCCTGATATTAATCATTGTATCCCCTGCTTTTAATCATAATGAATAAATAATAAATTTCCTTATTTTAACATAAAAATGTAACTTGTAAAAAAGTATACGGGGTGAAAAATTTTATATCCCGGATACTCCCTGATTTAGCTCATCCATTCTTCCTATAAAATCTCTTTTCTTTAAAATCCGGTCTGAAAAACAGGCAGGTAAAGTGTTTTGCCTGTACCGAAAAAATTATTAAACCAAATGCAATGAAAAAAATTAACCCTTTATCCCGGCCGCTGTTGCGTGCACTTTTGTTATCCTTTCTTTTTTTAAACCCTTTGCAAAAAGGATTCTCCCAGTCGCTGCGTTTTGCAGATACCAGTTATGCCCACCTGGGTAATGATGCCTCATTGCATCTTACCGATTTTACCCTGGAAGCCTGGATAAAAATTGAAGGCACGGGTATTACCACATCTACCGGTTCGGGAGGGGTAACGCTTGTGCCGATAATAACAAAGGGAAGAGCAGAAGCAGAAAACGCCCTTGTAGATGTAAATTATGTTTTAGGCATTGAATGGGAACAAATAAATTAGCTGCCGATTTTGAAGACAATGCAACATCATTAAATCACCCGGTTACCAGCACCGCTGCTTTAGGCAGTTGCTGGACACATGTTGCCGCAACCTATAATACAGCTACCAATACCTGGAAGCTGTATATCAATGGTGCGCTGGACAACACACTGGCACTGGGGGCAAGCTTTACCCCACAGTCATTAAGTAATGTAAGTGCGTCAGTAGGTACTTCTATCAATTCCACTGGGGTAACTGAGGGTTTTTTTACCGGGCGGATAGATGAAGTAAGAATCTGGAACACAGTAAGAACAGATGCCGAAATTCTTGCAAATTATAATGCAGAACTCACCAGCGGTACGGGTCTTGTGTCCCGCTGGGGATTTAATGAAGGCCTCGGTACTATTGGTGCTAACTCAGTAGCCGGTGGGCCGGTGGCTACGCTTATAAAAAATCCATTATGGAAACCAGGTTTTAACCAGGGCAACCCCTATGGGTCGGCTTTGGATTTTAACGGCACCAGCAATTATGTAACATTTGGCGCAGCCCCGGGATTAAACACATCAACATTTACACTTGAGGCGTGGATTAATATTGAAGGTGCTGGTGTTACCACGGTAACCAGTGGCGCAGGGGGTGGCGGTTTTGAAGGGGCCACAGCAGCAGTACCCCTGGTAACCAAAGGAAGGGGCGAGGGGGAAACGCCTGCCAACATCAATATGAATTACTTTATGGGGCTTGTGGGAAATAAATTAGCTGCTGATTTTGAAGAAGGCGCCGGCCCCAATCATTCGGTAATAGGAACGGCAGTTATTCCATTAAATACCTGGACGCATGTGGCCGCCACTTATGAACCGGTGACTGCCGTATGGAATTTATACATAAACGGGGTATTGGATAAAACGCTGGATATAGGCTCAAATATTGTTCCGGTAAGCACCAGTATCCAGCATGCATCGGTGGGAACAGCCATGACCTCAACGGGTGTTGCTGCCGGATTTTTTAATGGAAAAGTTGATGAAGTAAGAATCTGGAACGTGGCAAAAACGGGCGCTGATATACTTGCCAATTACAATACGGAACTCACCAGCGGAACAGGCCTGGTTGGCCGCTGGGGTTTTAACGAAGGTTGCGGGGTTAATGCAGTAAATTCAATTGGCGGGGGCGTAAGCGGGACATTGAGCAGCAGTAACGGCCCTGTTTGGGTTAACAATTTTAACAGTATTCCGCCAAACCTGCCTGTCAATACTTCCCCGCCCAATAATTCAACCAACCAACCTTTCAGTCCCAACCTTTGTGCAACTGTAAGCGATGTTAACGGTGGTAATTTACAGGTTCGCTTCTATGGCCGCAAAAAAGTTGCCACGGGCACCAAATTCACCATTATCGGGCTGCCAGATACCCAATTTTATACCGAACAACCACAGGGGGCAAACAGCTCAGGCGGCGGGCATAATGGAATTTTTAAAGCGCAAACACAATGGATAGCAGACCACAGAGTAGACAGCAGTATTGCCTTTGTAGTGCAACTGGGCGATTGTACACAAAATGGCGATATGAATGAAATTGAATGGAAGCGGGCAGATACTTCCATGAAGAAAATAGAAAATCCCAATGTACCCATCACAGATGGTATCCCTTATGGCATTTGCGTGGGCAACCACGACCAGGGGCCAAACGGTAATGGCGACCCCAATGGATCTTCAACATTTTACAATCAGTATTTTGGCGAAACCAGGTTTACCGGCAGGGGGTATTACGGTGGGCATTACGGCTTAAATAACGACAATCATTATGAGTTGTTTAATGCAGGCGGTATTGATTTTATTCACATCAGTATTGAATACTTTCCTGATGGCACAACGGCTCCTTTACAAGCCATATTGGATTGGGCAGACGCACTGCTTAAAACGCACAGCAACAGGAAAGGGATTTTGTCAACACATAATATGCTGTCAACAGGTAACCCTGCAAGTTTCCAGGGGCCGGGGCAAAAAATTTATGATGATTTAAAAGACAACCCCAACCTGGTATTGATGCTGGCCGGCCATGTAGCAGGTGAAGGGCGCCGTACTGATGTTTTTAACGGCAATACCATCCATTCCATTATGTCTGATTACCAAAGCGGTTATACCAATGGCGGTAATGGTTACCTTAAAATTCTGCAGTTCACACCCGGTCAAAACCTGCTGAGTGCGAAAACATATTCTCCTTACAGCAATACTTTCCTTACCGGTGCAGGCAACCAGTTTTCATTGCCGGTAAATTTAGTACAGGGATTCTCATTAATTGGAACGGCTTCAAACATCTCCTCTGGTTCTTCCGGCTGTATGCTATGGCCTTCATTAGAGGCTGATACTGAATATGAATGGTATGCTGAGGCATTTGATGGAGAGAATACTATGGCAGGGCCTGTATGGTCGTTCAGAACCAATATCAGCGTATTGCCTGTAAAACTGGTAAATTTTACTGCTGTAAAAGAACAGTTGCGGGTTAACCTTAGCTGGGAAACGCTTACAGAAACAAACAGCAGTCATTTTGAAATTGAACGGTCGGCTGATGGAAGGCTATTTGAAAAAACAGGTACTGTAGCAGCAAGAGGGTACAGTTCCCAGCAGTCGGCTTACAAATTTTATGATGAATCGCCGCTAAATGGAAATAATTACTACCGGTTGAAGCAGGTTGACCGTGATGACCATTTTGATT
>JANMDL010000389.1:0-4531 GCA_031376295.1 Chitinophagales bacterium | reverse complement strand
TGATGCAGGAAAAAATATAAATGAAACCACAATTGCTTTCCGGTATTGATTGTAATGCATACACAAAGCCATGATGCTGCATATTACAAGTGGTAAACAGTTAATGAACAGTGTTAAGGCTGTATAATGATTGGATGAAATAAGCAGCAGGTATGAAAATCTTATTAAAGCAATGGTGAAGCCGGCAAGGTTGCATACGTTAAATACTTTGGCCCTGCGGCTTTCATAAGGAGCCAGTCTGTCGGTTATACCAACATTTAGTAAAGTATTCCAAAAAGCGGCTGTTGCTTTTTTCATATCAGGAGCAGCTTAGGGCTGTGTTTGCTGTTATGGTTCATTAAAATTAATCTGTATATGTCCAGATGGATATGTTGCCGGAAAGGTTGCATTGATGATTGGGTTTAGTAATCTTTGGTAGTTCAAATTTAACGTAAAATCCGGTCAGATATGTGTTTTCTAAGCAATTTATTTTCTTGTTATCATTGCTTTTGGTTTATTGCTGTAAATTACGGTATTTCGCAATGGATAAACTGCAATGAGAAAATTTGAAGATACATACCGCCACAAGGGGCTGCGGAAAAAATTAGTTGACCTGCTGCGGCAAAAAGGCATTGATGATGAAAATGTACTGCAGGCTATCAATAATATTCCCCGGCATTATTTTTTAGACAGTGCTTTTGATGAAATTGCCTACGAAGACAGAGCCTTTCCAATACAGGAGGGGCAAACCATCTCACAGCCTTATACAGTCGCCTATCAAACCCAGCTGCTGCAGGTAAAGCCTTTTGAAAAAGTGCTGGAAATTGGTACCGGCAGTATTTACCAGGCTTCGGTACTGGCCGAAATAGGTGCTGCAGTTTTTACCATTGAGCGGCAGAAGAAATTATATGACCAGTCAAAGAATTTTGTTCTTAAATCAAAATATCCCAATATCAAATTCTTTTATGGCGATGGTTATGAGGGATTACCTACTTATGGGCCTTTTGATAAGATAATCATTACGGCTGCAGCGCCTTTTATACCACCCAAACTGATTGAACAACTGAAGCCCGGCGGAAAAATGGTGGTGCCATTAAACGAAGACTACCACCAGCGTATGTTGCGCCTTACCAAAAATACTGACGGTACTTATACTGAAGAAGCATTTGATAATTTTTCGTTTGTGCCAATGCTTACTGGTAAAAATGATTAGGGGCAGCCGTGGTCGGTTTCCTCACCCACCGCAACCACAATGAAGTACAAAATTTGGAATATGTCTTATCAGGCGTACTCTGTAAACTTTATAATTATTATATTTACCAATGCGTTTTTTTTCAAAATTTACCTTTATCTGCAACCTCTGCTTCCTGGTATCTGCCGGGATGGTTTTTTTTAAGCTGTATATCAACGATTCCAAATTTCCACAGCCGCTTAATTTTGTAAAGGGTACCGTGGTAATACTGGCTGAATTTGGCTGGATACTGAACTTCATCTTTATACTGCTTGTTGGTATACTTTTATTGTTGCGCAGGAAACTGAATGTGCCTAAATGGTTGCTGATATTTAATGGGGCAGTACTACTGCTTCAAATCTGGTATTTTTTTATTTCAAAGTAATGATACACAATATTATAAAAGACAAAGCAACCCGGCTGTTCATACTGCTGGGCGGTTTTTTTATTGCCAATGCGCTGATTGCAGAAGTCATCGGGGTTAAAATATTTTCGCTGGAAGATACTGTTGGCGTAAGCCGTGCAAAT
This sequence comes from Chitinophagales bacterium, assembly GCA_031376295.1. Lineage (GTDB taxonomy): Bacteria > Bacteroidota > Bacteroidia > Chitinophagales > Chitinophagaceae > Ferruginibacter. The sequence continues at coordinate 2,793 of JANMDL010000389.1, read as the reverse complement.
GTCAACCTGTTTGGCAGTCCGTTCAGCTTTCATCTTACTGCGGGGGTATTGTTGTGGCCCGTTGTGTTTATTATGACAGACATTATCAACGAGTATTACGGCCCCAAAGGCATCAAGTTCCTTTCTTACCTCACAGTTGGGCTAATCAGTTATGCTTTTTTTATGTTTTATGGCGCCATCAACCTGAGCCCTTCGGAATATTTTGCAATAGGCAATGGTATTGATAAACCTGATAATGCGTTCAGGGGTATTTTTGGGCAGGGCATGTGGATTATCATCGGCTCAATGGTTGCTTTTTTGGTGGGGCAGGTGCTGGATGTACTGGTGTTTCACCGCATCAAAAAAATGACAGGTGAAAAAAATATCTGGATGCGGGCTACGGTATCAACACTGGTATCGCAATTGATTGACAGCTTTGTAGTATTGTTTATTGCTTTTTACCTTGGGCCAAAAATTGAGGCAGATCCAACAAAGCCAGCCTGGCCATTGCACCAAATCGTTGTGACAGGCACAGGCAATTACATTTATAAGTTTGCCGTGGCCATATTGCTCACACCTGTTATATACGGAATGCACGCTGTTATTGAAAAATACCTGGGGCATGATAAGGCAGCGGAGATGAAGAAGGCGGCAATGGGGTAATGTGCTGATTAGCTGATTGGATGATGTGCTAATGGCTGGGCGAAGTAGTAAAATGGGGATAGGGATAGGTTTTTTGGCAGCGGGGCAAGCTATGCTGACGAAATTGAAACCCACAGCCTGTGGCTCTGCATATTCAAGCTTGACCCTGCATTTTCAGCTTTACATTCTCCACTATACCAAATGGACGAACCAATTGAAAAAATCAGCTCATCAGCTAATTATCACATTAACTAATTCCCTACCTTTGCGGCATTATGACAACAGAATATCTTAAAGATATGAGGGACCGTGTTCTTGTCCTGAGGAGGTTTCTTTGACGTCGAGAACCGCAACGCTAAAATAGACAACGACAAACAGCTCTCATTGGCTCCCGGCTTTTGGGATGATAACCAGCGTGCCACCGGCATCCTGAAAGAAACTAAAGTAAACGAATATTGGGTTAAATTGTACGATACAGTAGCTTCCTCCGTGGAGGATTTTGCTGTGCTTTTCGAGTTTTGGAAGGCAGGTGAAGCCACCGAAGAAGAAGTGAAAGAAGCGTATGATATTGCCACAGCCAATATTGAAGAGGCTGAATTTAAAAGCACCCTTAATGAGCCGGAGGATGAACTGCCTGCTGTATTGCAAATAAACAGTGGCGCCGGTGGCACCGAAAGCCAGGATTGGGCTATGATACTGGCACGTATGTACCGCATGTATGGCGAAAAACAGGGCTGGAAAGTAACCGAAATGGACTGGCAGGATGGTGATGGTGCAGGCATTAAAACCTGTACTTACCAGTTTGAGGGCGACTTTGCTTATGGCTTTTTAAAGTCGGAAAGCGGGGTACACCGCCTGGTGCGTATTTCGCCCTTCGATAGTAATGCCCGCCGCCACACTTCTTTTGCTTCGGTTAACGTGTATCCGTTGGTAGATGATACCATTACCATTGACATTAACCCGGCCGATGTAAAAATGGAAACATCCCGCAGTGGTGGCGCTGGTGGCCAGAATGTAAACAAAGTAGAAACAAAGGTACAGTTAACGCATATCCCCACCGGTATTGTGGTGGTGTGCCAGCAAGACAGGAGCCAGCTTGGTAACCGGGAACTGGCTATGCAGATGCTCAAAAGCCGCCTGTACGAAATTGAAATACAAAAGCGCAATGCGCTGAAGGATGCGGCTAATTCCAATAAGAAAAAGATAGAGTGGGGCAGCCAGATAAGAAGCTACGTGTTTCACCCCTATAAAATGATAAAAGATCACCGTACTGATTATGAGGTGGGCAATGTACAACCTGTGATGGATGGGGAGCTGGATGGGTTTGTGAAGGCTTATTTGATGAATGAGAAGGAAACGGAAGGCAAATAATGTTATGAGTGATGGGTTATGAGTGATGAGTTTTGGGAAATGAGTATATTTGATAATTGAGTGTTTGATGTCGTTGACTAAAGAAAACGGTTAATCCCGAAGGGATGGTATTATTGTAGAAATGTGCCAAAGATTTGCCTGAACCCCGAAGGGGTGACAGAACCCAACGTCAGATAAATGTTAAGTCAGCTGCAGCGGGTGAACAGTAAAAACCTTAATAATTTTTTAAACAGCAAAAAACCGGTACAATGAAAATTAATGGCATCGATGGCATGACCGTACAGGACCTTCAGGATGAAGTGTACAGTGGTGGAAAATTTGTGATATACAGTTATTGTGTATCTATAATAGTGATGACGTTTAAGCGGGGAACGGATATTTATTTTGTAAAACACAACCAGAGCCGCTTTGCCAAAAGCCTGCCCTGGACGCTTATTTCGCTGCTGCTGGGCTGGTGGGGTTTGCCCTGGGGCTTTATTTATACGCCTGCGGCACTGGTTACCAATATTGGCGGTGGTAAAGATGTAACCACTGAAGTGATGAATTTTATACACAGCCAAACGGCGGGCCCGGTATTTGATTTTGATAAAGAAGTAACGGCTGAGGAAGAAGAGCAGTTGGAAGGGTTGAAGCAGGGTTTGGTTAATTAAGGATAATTATTGTACATTTATTTGGTAAATAGCGTATTACGCAATGAAAATTTGTAAAATTTATATCAAAGGTTATCAGCAGTTCCAGGATGTGATACTGGACTTTACCCACCCGGAAACAGGTAAGCCTTTAGATAAGATTTGTTTGATA
>JANMDL010000384.1:0-1724 GCA_031376295.1 Chitinophagales bacterium | reverse complement strand
CAACAACATCGGGGGTTACAGCAGCCTGCTGAAACAATTGTTGCGGCCGGCTCAGCACTGCCTTACTGCTGTTTACTGCCATCGAACGCCAATTGCCTGTTCCTGAATCGGTACTGGGTATTTTAACCCAGCTTAAAATGGAGTTTACATCATCTTTAGTACCATAATAATTCTGCAGCAAACTATCAGTTTTTCCTGTTACGATATATTGCAGGGAACTGAGGTAATGGCTGTAAATACGGTCGCTTATTTCTTTAAAAACTGTACCCGATACATCGGCACCATATACCAGCTTCGACTCCCTGCTGTTTTGTATCACCACTGCAATGGTATATTTTGGCTGTGCTGCCGGAAAATACCCGATAAAGGATGCCTGGTAAATTTTATTGCCTTTATTGTATCCCTTATTGTTCATTGCCGTTACAGCAGTACCCGTTTTACCAGCTATCTGGTAGGCACTATCTTTTATTTTACGTGCCGTACCATGTGCGTCTTCCACCACTGCCAGTAAACATTCTTTTAACTGTGCCAGTGTCTGATCACTGCATATTTTCTGCACCAGCACCTGCGGTGAAAATGATTTCACTTCTACCCCATAGTCCATCACCTTATTCACTAAGTAAGGCTTCATCATGGTGCCGTTGTTAGCAACTGCATTATATACCATTAGCATGTGCAGCGGGGTAACCAGTTCTTCGTAGCCATGTGCCATGTAAGGTATGGTTGTATTGGCCCAACTGCGGTTGGTTGGTTTTTTTATCAATGGCTTTGCCGATGATGCTACAATGTCTACACCTGTAAGTGTATCTAAACGCAACCTGTGCAGGTGGTTGATAAATTTTGATGGTTGCTCATGGTAATACTGATCGGCTAATTTTGCAAAAGCAACAGTGCTGCTGCGGGCAAAGGCATCTTTTACAGATATAGACCCTGTGCCAAGATGCGAATCGCTGATGCGCAAACCATAAAAATTCTTTCTGCCGCCTTCGCAATCCACTATGGTATTAATGTCTACATACTTATCTTCCAACAGGCTCATCAATGTAGTCAGTTTAAAAATCGAACCCGGCTCTGTTGCTTTGCCAATACCGTAGTTCAGGTCTTCTGTATAGCTGCCATCCGGTTGCTTACCCAAATTTGCAATAGCCTTTATTTTACCTGTTGCTGTTTCCATCACTATGGCCGTGCCGTGCATGGAGTTGTTGCCCTGCATCATCCGCATCAGCGCACTTTCTGTTACATCCTGCATGTAAGTATCTAATGTAGTGATGATGTCTTTCCCATTTTCCGGTTCTAATGATGCTCCCTCAACAGGCATATAAGCTCCTGCTATATACCGCATCAGGTTTTGGCCCGTAGTGCCTTTCAGCAGGCTGTCGTAACTTCTTTCCAATCCCACACTTTTACTGGAATCGTCCCTCGCCAGTCCAACAGTACGGTTGGCCATCAGCACATAGGGATTGATCCGCTTATACCTTGACACAAATATGAACCCGCTTTTATTCTGCCCCAGCTTTACCAGCGGAAACTCCCTCATCTGCTTATACTCAACAAAAGAAATTTTCTTTTTAAGCGAATAGTACCTGTTTTTGCTTTTGTATCCTGCTCTTAACTCTTTTGTGTAGGTTGCTTTGGGCTTATCGTTGAACAAACCTGCAAGGCGGTCGCTCAAAGAATCAATATTTTCATTAAACCGCTTTCCTTTTTTCTCCGTCAATCCATCT
>JANMDL010000361.1:0-1897 GCA_031376295.1 Chitinophagales bacterium | reverse complement strand
ATGCGGGTGCTGATGCGCCAGTTTTTCAAGTGCCGAAGAAGGATTTCTACCAGCAATAACAAGGGGCAGTTTTAACTTGCTGAAGACTTTTGTAAGCAGCCATACAGCTGCTTTTTCATTTTCATTAACGGCAAGGTTACCATGGTAAAGGCAGTAATGCCCAATGCCCTCTTTTGCGGTAACCATGCTATAGGGAATAAATACCGGCAGAAAATGTACCTGTGAAGCGCCAAAAATATTTTTATACAACACAGCATCCTGCTCACTAACAGCTACAAATACAGCTTTATTGGCAATTCCCCGCTCATAGTTTTTCAACAGCCTGCTTTCAATACTGTAGTAAAGTTTTTTAAACAGGTTCTTTTCATGCCCTGCAAGGCGGTGGTAATATTCAAACTCGGCATTGTGCAGCCGCACCAGCACTTTGCGACCGGTTAAAGCTCCTATGTGCAGGTGGTAAGTACAATGTATGCCTTCCAGCAATACAGGATAATCGTCCTGCTGCAGGCGGGTAAGCAGTGCAGCACTGGCCCTGGATTTTACAATGTAGGGCAGCTTTAAAGAAATGCCCCTGGGTCCGCTGTTCCGCTGGTAATAATGCACTTCTGTACAATATTTATTCAGCTCGGGTTGTTGTACACCATCTGCAGTGTAACAGTGCAGGTGAATTTTAACTCCCAGCTGATGCAGGCATTTCATCTTGTAAAAAAGGTCAACCACTCCGCCATAACCGGCAGGCCAGGGTACTTCGTGTGTTACTATGTGTAAATGCGTTTCTATGATTGTATTTTTTTGTGACTCAGATTATTGTAAAACGACAATAGCTTTTTTTCTTCATTTTGCCAGCAGTAAACTTCCCTTGCCTTTATACACTGCTGCTGCAGTTTCAGATACAATGCATCATCTTCTATTAATTGATTAACGGCATTTACAATCTTTTGTTCAGAAGTATCTTCTATCAGCACAGCCACTTCAAATTCATTGTTAATTGTACGGTATTCCGGAAAATCCATAGAAACCTGTGGTACGGCATTGTGTATGTAGTCGAAAAACTTATTGGCCAGTGAATAATATTGGTTAAGCCCGTTATTTTCCACCAGGTTAATTCCCAGCCAGGCATTGGCCGTAATTTCTTCCAGCGCAGCAGGCAATAGTTTACCTTTCAAAAACACTTTATGCTCAAGCCCGTTAGCAGCAATCAACTCCCTGCATTGTACCATAAAATTACCATCACCATAAATATACAGGCAGGCATCAATATCTTTCATGGCAGGTATCAGTTGCTCCAGTCCACGTGCTTCATTTACTGCACCCTGATACAATATATCTCTCTTCCTGGTATCAGGCACTTTCAGTGGTTTCAATACTGTACAGTTCATTACCAGTCCGTACTGCACATAGTACAATTGTTCAAAAGCAACAGCAATGCTGTGGCTTACAGTATAGCCGTTCTTAAATTTTGGCACAAAGGTTCTTTCTATCCAATGCCAAACCCTGTACACCCCGGGCCTCGTAATAATTTCTTTTTGCTGCGAAAAATATTCATGCGCATCATACACTATTTTTTTTCCCCGCAACTTTCCTGCAAAAAAAACAGGCAGCATGGTATCAAGGTCAATGCAGCACATAATATCACATGGCCTAAAAAACAGGTAAAAGAAAAGCCGGATATTATACACCGAATAAAACAGAAATCCTTTTTTAAAAAAAACGGAAAGTCTTTTTTGATGGTATGGCTGTGCGCTAAGTGGCTCATTTCCTTTGTTTACCCCCACCAGTGTTACACGGTAACCTGCCTGCGCCAGCGATTTGCAGATGCGGATCATGCGCTGGTCGTAATTAAGCTGGTTGGTTACTGTAAAAACAATACGTTCCAAAAGATAGTTATAATTTTACC
>JANMDL010000358.1:0-8281 GCA_031376295.1 Chitinophagales bacterium | reverse complement strand
GTGCAGGAAGAGATTGCGATGGACAGGTGCTGGAAATGCATGATATGCTGGGCATCAATACCGAATTTAAGCCACGTTTTTTGCGGCAGTACCTCAATATGAATGAGCAGGTAACAGGTGCTGTACAGCAATACATAAAAGATATAAAAAGCAGTGACTTTCCCAACGAACAGGAGCAGTATTAACCATTTACCCAACTTCAGTCCCTGGTACATTCAAATACCGTATTGCCTGTACCATCTTTTAAAGCAATACCTCCATAATTGATGCTTGAAAAGGCGCTCACTTTGGTGGTAAGGTTTTTCAGTACCAATGCCTCTATGCCCGTTTTATCACAGGCCATTTGGGTGGCCACCATATTACTCAGTTTCAGGCTGGCTCCCGTTGCATTATAAGTGCCGCTGAAAGTATTGCAGCCCGAAAAACCGCTGAAGGTTTCATCCTCCTTAAACACAATATAAAAGCCCTTGTCAATTGGTTGCGGCCCCTCCTTTTGCTGTTTGGCCATGCTAACTAAGTTCCATTTACCCAGCAATGCCGATTTAAATGAACCCTGTGTTACTTCAATTTTTGTTTCCACCGTATCAACTCTGTCAGGTTCAGGTTGTTTTACCACTACCCTGTTAACCCTGGTGCGCCTTGTTACCACTTTCTTTTTTTGGGCAAACAAGTCCTGGCAAAAAATCAATGCCGTTATTATCAACAGCGGGGCAATACATTTTTTCATTTGTAAAAATTTAAAGTTCAAAAAGGGGATATTGATTTAAAGCGGGTATATATCTTAGCTGTTCTTTTACTGGTCTGCAAATGGCTGTATAGGAATTGGCTTTATCAAATAGCTGTAAAGCAAATATAATAATTCTGAAAGTTATTAACCAATATTTTAATGTGCAGGAGTAAAACACCTTTTGATGATATGATTAACAAAATTATTTTGGCAACCTTTATTCATCTTCCGGTTTAGCCCAAAATACGGCAGGGTTATCCATATAATAGTGTTCGGTAACCGCCCCATTGGGTCTGTTTTTCCGTTGGTATTTATCAGCCACCTTATTTAAGTGAACAGCCGGAACCAAATGTATATACCCAACAACCTTCCCTGAGTCTTTTGTTTCATAATCAAAAGCATTGTTAACCGGGGAATAGAGATGGTATAAGTTTTTTGCCATGTATTCGTACAAATATGTTTCTTTTATGGTGGAAGTCTGCCGGTTCCAGTTAGCATCCGGGTTAACCAGCAATGGTTTCCCTTTTATCACTGCAAGCCTTACTTCTTCAATGCTGAGCAATTGCCCTTTATCATTCATCACATAGGCATCATTTGTTGGATCCATCCACAGCCATTTTTTTATGGAAGCAGCATACACAATATTAATTACATGCGAATCCGGGTCATTTTTTAAACTATCCTTCGGGAAACAATACACTTTCCGGGAGGTCCACCCCATTGCCAGGTAACAATCATTCAATACGGTAGCCAATTCGCCACAGGCAATGCCAATACGTTTCTTTTTTACTGTTTCCAGAATGTTATTGGCATTCATTGAAATAATACCCGTTTCTGTAGTACCATCGTGCCTGATGGTATTGTGTACCCAGTGCATAATGTTAATCAGCCTCGATACTTCGTTACCAAAGCCGCCAATAGAATCGAGTTTGAGCCTTCGCCGCATTTCGGGCAGTGCAGGGTCATCATTGGAAGACTGGTATTGAAAAGGAGGCACCTTCTTATTATTCTTTCTACCATAGCCTGCGCTTCTTTTAAGGATAGAAAGGTACAAAGAGTTGGTAGTTGATTTTTTTTGTGCATATCCACTACAGTTCATCAATAACTGAAAAACAAAGAAAACAAATCCGGTTATAAAAAAAGTTTTCATGCAAACTGTTTTACAAATCAAAAATAGCTATTAAAACCAATCAATCACAGCCCGATTAAAGGTAGTATGTCAGTTTGAGCCGCAATAACAAAACAAGCGCTGCTGCGCAGCTTTTTTTATGCCACAGAAATCACTGAAATAAAGAAAAATACAAAAACAGTGCTTCTGTTCTTCAGTGGCAATGATTAACAATGTTGCAAGGGAAACAGTACCCGATTACACGATAGCTCCGTTTGTAACCATATATCCGCTAATTTTGCAAAAAAATTACCATGGACTTCCTCAACGATTTACAGCTTACTGAAATAAATAACGGCGTTTCTACCGGTGCAGTGTGGCCAGCAGCAGGTGGGCAAACGATGGCTTCTCATTCTCCGGCAGATGGTAAACTGATTGCCTCCGTAACTGCGGCCAATAAAGAAAATTACGAAGCAACAGTGGAAAAGGCCAGGGCAGCTTATGCCGAATGGCAGTTGTGGCCGGCACCCCGCCGTGGCGAAATTGTACGGCAGATAGGTGATGAATTGAGGGCCAGTAAAGATGCATTGGGCAAATTAGTAAGCTACGAAATGGGCAAGAGCCTGCAGGAAGGATTGGGCGAAGTGCAGGAAATGATAGATATATGTGATTTTGCCGTAGGGCTTAGCCGCCAGTTACACGGGCTTACGATGCACAGTGAGCGCCCGGGCCACCGCATGTATGAACAATACCACCCGCTGGGCATTGTGGGTATTATTTCTGCTTTTAACTTTCCCGTGGCTGTTTGGAGCTGGAACGCTATGCTGGCCTGGGTTTGTGGTGATGTATGCATCTGGAAGCCATCGGAAAAAACGCCTTTGTGCGGCATCGCCTGCCAAATAATTACCGCCAGGGTATTTGCAAAAAACAATGTGCCCGAAGGGGTAAGCTGCCTCATTAGTGGTGGCCGTGAAGTGGGTGAATGGATGAGCAACGATACCCGTGTTCCGCTGCTTTCTGCCACCGGCTCCACCAGGATGGGTAAGGCAGTAGCGGCAGCCGTTGCAGGGCGCCTTGGCCGCAGCCTGCTGGAACTGGGTGGTAATAATGCCATCATCATCAGCAACGAAGCAGATATTGACATGTCGCTCATTGGCTGTGTATTTGGTGCCGTGGGTACAGCCGGACAGCGCTGCACCACCACCCGCAGGCTCATTATACACGAAGATGTGTATGATACCATGAAAGAAAAATTAGTAAATGCCTATAAACAACTGCGCATTGGCGACCCATTGGATCAAAATAACCATGTAGGTCCGCTGATTGATACCGATGCCGTAAAAATGTACACGGAGGCTATTGAAAAATGTAAAACCGAAGGCGGTAATTTTATTGTGGAAGGTGGTGTACTGGAAGGAACGGGCTACGAAAGCGGCTGTTATGTAAAGCCCTGTATTGCCGAAGCAAAAAACAGTTTTGCCATTGTACAGCATGAAACATTTGCACCCATACTGTACATTATGAAGTACAAAACCCTTGATGAGGCTATTGCCATGCAAAATGGTGTGCCACAGGGCCTTTCATCGGCTATAATGACGCTTAACCTGCGGGAAGCAGAGCAATTTCTTTCGCAGGCAGGCAGCGATTGCGGCATTGCCAATGTAAATATAGGTACCAGTGGCGCAGAAATTGGCGGTGCTTTTGGTGGGGAAAAAGAAACTGGCGGTGGCAGGGAAAGCGGTAGTGATGCCTGGAAAGTGTATATGCGCAGGCAAACCAATACCATTAATTATACTGCAAAATTGCCATTGGCCCAGGGCATAAAATTTGATTTTTAGTATTTTAAAGCGCTAAATATGTCAAATCCTGCTTTTTTAGCCCTTTCTATTGCAAAAAAACTGTTAATATAAAAAATACCTGACAGACGGTATTGACAACATTCAAACTACACTTATTTTCGTATAAATTTATTTTACATGACAAGGTTCAGCAAATTACTAATCGCATCTATGCTGCTGAGTTCGGCAGCCATAGCACAAAAATCAATAAAATCAGCGCCCAAAAACTGGCACTTGCTTGACCAGAAGGAATCGGGCTTTTATGGTATCAGTCTTGACAAAGCCTATACTTTACTGCAATCAAAAAAAGCAAAAAGTAAAACCGTACTGGTTGCGGTTATCGACAGTGGTATAGATACCCTTCACGAAGACCTGAAAGACATACTGTGGCGTAACCCGGGCGAAGTTGCCGGCAATGGGGTGGATGATGACAAAAACGGGTATATAGATGATATATATGGCTGGAATTTTATTGGTGGTAAAGATGGCCGAAATGTAAAAGAAAACAGCCTGGAAGTTAGCCGGGTGTATCATGGCCTGAAAAAGAAGTACGAAGGCCGTTCGGAGGAAGATGTACCCAAGGGTGACATGAACGAGTACATCATGTGGAAGAAAGCTGAGAAAAAAATTACTGGTGATGCTGAAGCAGGTATTGATCCCGTTATTCTGAAAAGAATGGCTTTGGGTATGCAAAAGGCCGACAGTACCATAAAAACTGGTATGGGTAAGGTTTCCTATACCGGGAATGAACTGGATGCATACCAAACTAAAAATGATGCAGAGAAAAAAGCAAAAACAAGCCTGCTGGGTTTAATGAAAGACAATGGGTATGCAGAACGTACGAATACAGAATTTATAGATGAAATGAATCAGTATATTGCTGGTGAAGAAGCAAAAATGAAGGCAAAGAATGATGCGCCGAAAGATAGCCGTGGTGAAATTGTAAAAGATGATGAAACCAATGTAAGCGACAGGGATTATGGCAACCGTGATGTGCTGGCAAGTACGCCCTTTCATGGCACGCATTGCGCCGGTATTATTGCTGCTTCCAGGAAAAACAACAAAGGTATTGATGGTGTGGCTGACAATGTTCGTATAATGATGCTGCGTGCAGTACCGGATGGTGATGAGCATGACAAGGATATTGCCAATGCCATCCGCTATGCAGTAAACAACGGCGCACAAATTATCAGCATGAGTTTTGGAAAAGATTTTTCGCCACAAAAACAATGGGTGGATGATGCGGTTAAATATGCCGAAAGCAAGGGTGTATTGCTGGTGCATGCTGCCGGCAACGACAATAAGGATGTTGATACAGAAGATAATTATCCTTCTGCTGTTTCGGTGGATGGTAAATACCGTGCTTCCAACTGGATTACTGTTGGTGCAAGCGGCGACCCTACCAATGGCGGTCTAACTGCTTCGTTTTCTAACTATGGTAAAAAAGAAGTGGATCTTTTTGCGCCTGGTGTACAGATATATTCTACCATACCGGGTAAAACGACTTACGGACAGGCATCAGGTACCAGCATGGCCTGCCCTGTGGTAGCTGGTGTGGCTGCACTTATACTGGAGTATTACCCAACGCTGAGTGCCAAACAAATAAAATATGTACTCGAAAAATCATCCGTTCAACCCGATATCAAAGTAAACAAACCTGGTACTGATGAAACGGTAAACCTGAGTGATATTTCAAGAACTGGTGGTATTGTAAATGCCTTTGAAGCTGTAAAGCTGGCAGCTACACTTAAAGGTGAGCGCAAAGTGACAAAAGAAGTTTTACCAAAGCCTAAAATGATAAAAACAAAAAAAGGGTAATATCCTTATAACTCATACAAATGCCGGGAGTGATGCTTCCGGCATTTTTTATACATACCCTACTCCTCACCTGCCAGTATCTTATTACCCACCGCACAATCCAGGCAACGCTTTTGGTTGCAATATTCATTTTTTAACTGTATAAGGGCTTGCGAATCCATGGCCGACTTATTAACTGCGCCAAGTTGTACAAAGCTGCTGGTGATGGCATTTTTTTCAGCAGGCACTGCTTCCAGCCACCGGGCTGCTTTTATTTTATACGCATCCTGGCAGTGATAAAGGCCGTAGGCAAATACTGCGGGCACTACCGTATTGATGAGCAGGCTGCCAATCATTGCTGCGCCCATTTTTTTAGGTTTATACGCAGTTTTTTCATCAAAAACATAATGGTAGTGCCAGTAATCGTTTGCAGTTACATCCAGCAGCAGCTTAACTTCTTTGAGTGTTTCACTTTCTTTTACCCGGGCAAAAAGATGCAGGCTCTGGTGTACCAGCATGGCTAATTGCGCCAGCCTTACTGTTGGAAAATTGGCCGGACGCATCCGTAAAAAATACAATTGTACATGGGCTTTTGGCAGGAGGTATTTGGCTTGCAAAAACCGGTATTCCTTTGCCAGCATCTTGGGATAGTCTTCTTCAAATTCACCCTCCAGCAAACCGGCCTGGCCAAACAGCAGCGCTTCTACCTGGTGCAATTGCCCTTTTACTTTAGCCAGTACATTAATGGGAATAGTTTGGGCTATGCTTTCAAAAGCCACACTGTTGATGGCAGCACCAAAATTGCGTGCAATCAGCCACCAGAATGACTCTTCCCAGTGATTATTGGTTTGCTTGAGGTATACATTAAACACTGCGGCCTTGTGCTCCAGCCTTTCTGACAGCAGCCGTTCTTTAAAAGCTGTAAATACCAACCCATCTGCTTTATTAAAACTGCCCTGGCAGGGAATAAAACTGGCAGCCATCATCAATGTTTCGTATCTGCTTAAGAGCAATTTTGGCACCCTGTGCTGTAAAATCAATGTGTAAAAAGGTGTATCTAATACCAAATCTTCCTGCCACACCACATGCAGTATCACATTGCCGTAATTTTTATCGGTACCATGCTTGTGCAGGTTCCAGTCAGATGCCTGCACATGCAGTTCAATATTACCAGCCCAGGTGGTATCACCCACTTTAATAACTGCATTGGAAAAATCAGGCCCCTGGTTGCTGTTGTAATTGCCGGAACGGATTATCTGCAATGCTTGGCCAGATGTGGTTAGCAAAGCATTTTTGTTGTAGTACTGGGATTGCCAGATATACTGCAGCAGGCGTTCTGTCATACATAAAACTTTTAAAAGAGGGTTTTGCTGCTAAAATATAAATTTCAGTTGAAAGTCCAAAATTTTTCAGCTGTACTTTTCAAGCTCCTGCACCACCCTGCTCACCGGCAGGCCCATTACATTGTAAAAATCGCCTTTAACTGATTTGATGCCAACTACGCCAATCCATTCCTGTATGGCATAGGCACCGGCTTTATCATAAGGCTTGTATTTGTCTACATAAAAAGCGATCTGTTCAGCCGTAAGCGGATGAAAATCCACTTCGGTAATATCGGCAAAAGCGGTTTCCCTGCTGCCCTTTTTTATTACCACACCGGTAATTACTTTGTGCTGCTGCCCGCTAAGTGCAGCCAGTATGCTAAGTGCATCTTCCCTGTCTTTTGGTTTGCCTATAATGTTATTACCCAGCACCACAATGGTATCGGCTGCCAGTATTACTGCATTTGGTTCCACCTCATGCTGCACTGCAAGTGCTTTATTACGGGCAATATGCACTGCCACTGCCTCAGTTGCCAACCCGGCCGGCCAGCTTTCGTCTGTTTCTTTTACCACCACATCAAAAGGCACTTCTGCCCATTCTAATAATTGCTTTCGCCTGGGCGATTGTGAGGCAAGGATTATCTTCTGCATTACTCTGGTTCTTAATGATAAAAATAAAAAAAGGCCATTGATAAAATGCCGGTTAACATTACTGCTTTTATCACGGTGCTCAGCTGGTGATAATCTGCAGCTACCTGTGCTTTGTATAATTTGTACAGCAGCCAAAAAAGCGGCATTACAATCAATACAAAACAATAAACAGCACTCATCCACCAGCCAAGCTGCAGCACATATACCTGTATAATTACCAGCATGGCCATCAGCACTACCAGCCACACGGCTGTAAACACTTTACTTACCGGAATACCCCATACAATTGGCATGGTGCGGCAGCCATACCGTGCGTCGCCTTCCATATCCTCCATATCTTTTATCACTTCCCTGATAAGCGAAATGATAAAAGCAAAACCAGCATACAGCATCGTGAATTTAAAGAGTTTGGCAGAAGCCAATTCATAATTGAGTTTTGTTTCAGCCATTACTTTGGTAAGATACCAGGTACGCAGGTTGCCGGTGTACAGTACCAGTACCGTCCAGGCTGTAAGCAGGGATATAATAATATTCCCTATCATCAATTTTCTTTTAAAAGTGGTTGAGTACAGCCACAAAGCACCCACACAAAGGGTATTGATAAATCCTGCTATAAAAATATACAATTCACCCATCCGTAAACTTACCAGCAAGCTCAGGAGTATACCTGCGGCAGACAATAGCAGGTGCCACACGATGGCCCACCTGCGCTTGATAACCTTATCAACCACCATCCTGCCAGGTTTGTTAACCCTGTCGATATTAATATCAAAATAATCGTTAATGATGTATCCTGCTGCGGCTATCAGCACAGAAGCCGCCACCAGCAGCCAGAAAG
>JANMDL010000638.1:0-3837 GCA_031376295.1 Chitinophagales bacterium | reverse complement strand
GGCACATTGATGATACATTGCATGTATAGACTGATCCTCAGATTTGGTCTGTCATAAGGCCGTCTTTCATGTGCAATACCCTGTGACTAAGGGCAGCCAGTTCCTCATTATGGGTAACAATCAGGAAGGTTTGATTAAAGCGCCTGCACAAATCGCTAAAAAGCAGGTGCAGTTCTTTTGCGTTGGCACTATCTAAGTTACCAGTTGGCTCATCTGCCATAACCACCAGCGGATTGTTGATAAGTGCCCTGGCAACCGCTACACGCTGCTGTTCGCCGCCAGATAGCTGTTGTGGCTTATGCTGCAACCTGCTGCCAAGGCCAAGGCTGTTAAGCAATTCTGTGGCTCTTGCCTGCACTTCTTTCTTTGCTGTACCGGCAATCCAGCCGGGTATGCACACATTTTCCAAAGCTGTAAATTCGGGTAAAAGGTGATGAAACTGAAAAACAAAACCAATATGCCTGTTGCGGAAAGCAGCCAGTTTACTGCCAGAAAGCCTGTCAACCCGTTGATTATTGAGTAATATACTTCCGGAATCAGCACTATCCAAAGTACCCAGAATATGCAATAAAGTGCTCTTTCCGGCTCCTGATGAACCCACAATACTAACTATTTCCCCCCTTTTAAGGCTGATATCCACCCCTTTTAACACTTGAAGGGGGCCGTAATGCTTTATGATACCATTTGCTGTTAACATGGGCCGAAAATAAGAAATAATCACGGTGATGTGCGCCAAAATCCCCTAAAAAGCTTTTGCGCTTCAAGCGGCAAATCAAGCCAATGGAACATCCGTTAATAAAAGACTTTTGGTTATTCCGTACGAACTTATACATTTGCAAAAAATTAAACTTCACAGAAGATGTTTTGGACTTTAGAATTAGCCTCTCATTTGGAAGATGCGCCCTGGCCGGCCACAAAGGACGAATTGATTGATTACGCCATCAGAAGTGGTGCCCCCATTGAGGTTATAGAAAACCTGCAGGAACTGGAGGACGAAGGTGAGGTGTACGAAGGCCTGGAAGATATATGGCCCGATTACCCCAGCCAGGATGACTTTTTCTTTAATGAAGATGAGTACTAAACAGGCAGTACTTCATAAATAACTCAAAAGCTGTATCCGGAAGGAGCGGCTTTTTTTATGCCCTGGTCTGCCAGTGCTTTATCTGAACCAATAGCCAGCAAGGTCAATTAATCTTGTCCGTTAAATAAAAATAGCTGAAATTAGTGTCTTGTTAATTACAAATCCGGTATTGAATACGAATAGACTCTTTTTACTATACTTGCTGTGTATTGGCTGTTTTTTAAGAATCAGCGGTCAGCAATATTCCTATAAGCATTATGATATAAAAGACGGTCTTGCAGGCAACAATGTTTATCATGCTGTAATGGACAGGGATAATTTTTTATGGTTCTGCACTGAAACCGGGGTGAGCCGCTTTGACGGGACACATTTTAAAAATTTCACAACTGCTGACGGGTTGCCGGACAATGAGATACTGAAAATGTTTGTTGACAGCAGGGGCAGAATATGGATGGCTCCATTTAAAAATGAAATTTGCTATTACAGTAAGGGTAAAATATACAACACAAAAAATGATACTGTTTTAAGAAAACTGCAGTTAACGGCCAATTTAGTCAGCATATCAGAAAGCGCCGGTGGAGATATTGTATTGCTGAGCAATAACGAGATTACGATTATAAGACCCAACGGGAAAATATCGTATATAAAAGCAGGTACTGAATACTCAAGCAAATCTTTTACCCCTGTTGGCGCAGGTACAAATTCAACAGGAAATGTTTTTCTCTTTCTCGGAGAGAATACTGATTCACTTATCTCCAACAGGTTTTTATACCAGCTAAACATTTTGCCGGATTCATTGGCCATAAGCCGGCTACAACCCGTTTTGAATTTTATCGGGGGCAGTAACAATACTGTATTTATAAAAAATAATCTTTTCATTTACCCTGATGACGATTCCCGGAAAACAGCAACCCAACTCAACATCTTTAATGGTATTTCAAAAAAAACCATCCGACTACCTCCGCCCAAAGGGCTTAACTGGATCAGTATCCTTAATGATTCCGTCATTTACCTCAATACCAAAACAGGCGTTTTTGAATACAACTGTAAAAAGGAAGAAGTCATATCCCGGTATATTGAGGGGCAAAATGTAACTGCAACATTCAAAGACAGCGAAGGTTATTTGTGGTTTACTACTCCTGAAAATGGTGTATGGCGCTTAAATTCCCGGGAAATAAAAAATGTTGAATTTACTGATACCCCGGGATTCAAACAGATTTTTTCACTGATCAAATCCGGTAATCTGATTATTGCTGGTAGCAGTGGGGAACAGCTATACACATTTGACGGTTTAACCGGCGATGAAAAAAAACGCCTGGCACTTAAAAATATCAGTGCAAAAAAAATCATTAAAACAATAATAGATGGCGAAAGAATATACTGTTTGACCGAAGATGGCCTCTACAGTTTTAACTTATCTTTTGGTGACATACATAAAATTTCAAATGGTTTATCTACCACCTATGCACTCAAGGATATGGATATCAGGAAAGATTCAGACACCTCAGTTATGGCCGTTCTTGCTTCGCATTCCAGATCTTTTTTTATACGCATAAAAGGCCGGAAAAGTACTTTACTTAATGGTTTCAATGGGCGTGCCACTTCAGTTTGCTTTGCTGGCAGCAGCATTTATATTGGCACTTTAGCAGGCTTAAAATATGCCGATAGTGCAGATAATGTTACTTACCTGGGTAATACCGATCCATTACTTGCCAACCGCATTACAAAATTGCTGTATGTAAAAAATAAATTATGGATAGGAACCAATGACAATGGGGTTGTATGTTTTGACGGTAAAAAAGTAATTAAAAATATATCAACAAAAGAAGGGCTTACGGCAAATATTGTAAGGGCAATGTACGCTGATGGTGATTTCCTGTGGGTGGGCACCGAGAGGGGACTTAATAAAATCAACATAGCAGATACTGCCTGTCCGGTGGTAATGCGATATACCACTGCCGATGGACTTGCCAGTGACATGATTCATGCAGTATACGTAAAAGACGGATACGTATATACAGGCACTCCCATGGGGGTTAGCTTTTTTAATGAAGCAAAAGTGAGCAATGATTCACGCTGCGACCTTCGTGTACTGGGCATTACCGTGTCAGGTACAGAGCGGCAATATGACTCTGCAAAGTTGTTTCTAAAACATAAGGACAACAATATCAGGTTCGATTTTGTGGGTATATCCTACAAATCGGCTGGTGATATTGTTTACAGCTATAAGCTTTCGGGGATAGATGAAGACTGGAAAACCACCAGGGACAACTTCCTCCAATACCCTACCCTGCCATCGGGCAGTTATGAGCTGCTTCTGCAGGCAACCAATAAATTTGGGGCAAAAAGTGAAATGATAACCCTGCGGTTTGAAATAGCACAAACCACTGCCGAAAAATCCTGGTTCAGAATGCTGATACTTGCTGCTGCCCTGGGCCTTACCTGGTGGCTTGCCAGCCTGCGTACCAAACGCATACGCATAAGAGAAAGAGAAAGGGCAGAAACCACCAGCAGGATAGCAGAACTGGAGCAACAGGCATTAAAAGCCCAGATGAATCCGCATTTTATTTTCAACTGCCTTAATTCAATACAACAATATGTATTTGATAAGGATGTGGCTGGTGCCAATAAGTTTATTACAGGTTTTTCGAGACTCATACGGCAAACAATGGAAAATTCCAGTAAACACCTGATCAGTATTGCTGAAGAAGAGGCTTTTCTTAATACCTACCTGGCACTGGAAAAAAACAGGTTTG
>JANMDL010000316.1:0-13145 GCA_031376295.1 Chitinophagales bacterium | reverse complement strand
TGCGCTCACCGGCAGCAATGAAGTGGAAGTGCAGTTTTACAAAATTCAATGGCGCTGGTGGTGGGATGATGATGGCGGTAACCTGAGTAATTTTACACAGGATAAATACAATACCCTCATCAAAAAAGAAACGGTAAAGCTAAGTAACGGTAAAGGACAGTGGAGTTTTGGCACATCTGCCAATGAATGGGGCCGTTACCTCATACTTGTTAAGGATATAAAAAGCGGCCATACTACCGGTTCAGCATTTTACATTGAAGATGCTTATTGGCAAACACGGAGCCAGGATGACCCAACTGCGGCTTCCATGCTTTCTTTCAGCGCCAATAAGGAAAAATACAATACTGGTGAAGAAGTGATATTGACCATACCAAGCAGCAAGGGCGGCAGGGCGCTCATCAGCATTGAAAATGGCAGCCGGGTTATTAAATCCTTCTGGCAGCAAACAGAACAGGGGCAAACCCTTGTAAAGTTTAAAGCGGATGCCTCCATGGCTCCTAACGTATATGCCACGGTGAGCCTGCTGCAGCCACATGCACAAACCATCAACGATTTGCCGATAAGGATGTACGGTGCTGTCCCCATCTTTGTGGAAGATAAAAATACCATCCTCAAACCTTCGCTTGACATTCCCAATTCACTTAAACCCGAACAGGAGTTCAGCCTTTCGGTGAGTGAGCAACAGGGGAAAGAAATGACTTATTGTGTAGCCATTGTAGACGAAGGCTTGCTGGATTTAACCCGCTTTAAAACACCTGACCCGCATGGCGCATTTTATGCCCGTGAAGCATTGGGTGTAAAAAGTTTTGACCTGTACGATTATGTGATTGGTGCCTGGGGCGGCGACCTGGAACGCATACTCTCCATTGGTGGTGATGCCGATGCCGGACCGGTAAAACAAAAAACAGCCAACCGCTTTAAACCTGTTGTAAAGTTTATTGGCCCCTTTCATTTAAACAGCGGACAAAAACAAAACCACAAATTGCAATTGCCCTCCTACATAGGTTCAGTAAGGGCAATGGTAGTGGCCGCACACAAGGGCAGCTATGGCTTTGCCGAAAAAGCAGTAGCAGTAAAAAAACCATTAATGCTGCTGGCTACGGTGCCACGGGTGCTGGGGCCGGGCGAAATCGTAAAGCTGCCGGTTACGGTATTTGCCATGGAAAACAACATCAAAAATGTAACCGTGTCTTTACAATCCAACGAATACATGGAAGTAGTGGGCAGCAATACGCAGCAGGTAAACTTTACACAAACCGGTGAGCAAATGGCTTATTTTGATGTGAAGGTGAAACCAAATATTGGCATTGGTAAAATAAAAGTACTGGCATCCAGCGGTGGCGAAAAAGCAAGCTACGAAGTGGAGCTGGATGTGCGCAACCCCAACCCGCCGGTAACCAGTGTTACAGAAATAACGCTTGCCCCCGGGCAGCAATGGAAAACTACTGCCAACCCAATTGGCCTTGCTGCCACCAGCACAGCGCTGATGGAAGTATCCAGCGTACCTTCCATGAACCTGCAGAAGCGGTTGAATTACCTGATAGAATATCCCTATGGTTGTATTGAGCAAACCACATCGGCGGTATTTCCGCAGTTGGTACTCAATCAACTGACTGACCTGGACGACTTCCGCAAATCGCAGGTAGAAAAAAACATCAGGGCAGGCATTGGCAGGATGCAGAATTTTCAAAGGCCCGATGGAGGTTTTGCCTACTGGCCCGGCGCCGGCGAAAGCGATGAATGGGGCACCAACTACGCAGGACATTTTTTAACAGAAGCACAAAACAATGGTTATACCGTAAGCGACAACCTGCTGCAGCAGTGGAAAAACTTTCAGCGCAGCAGGGCCAACAACTGGGTGCCCACCACTACCAATTTTTATGGGGGTGATCTTACACAGGCGTACAGGTTGTACACACTGGCACTGGCAAAAGCGCCTGAGCTGGGCGCCATGAACCGCCTGAAGGAATTCAAATACCTTTCACCAGAGGCTAAGTGGCGGCTGGCAGCAGCTTACCTGTTGGCAGGGCAAAACAATATTGCCATGGATCTTACCAGCGGTCAGCCGGTAACATTTGATGCAAGGCTAATGCCCGGCGCAACTTTTGGCTCCGACCTGCGTGACCAGGCCATGGTGCTGGAAACACTAACGCTGATGAACAAACGGGATAAGGCAAAAGATTTACTCACCAGCATTGCCGCAAGGCTTTCGCAGGAAGGCTGGTACAGTACACAAACAACGGCCTACAGTTTGATAGCCATTGCCAAATATTGCGGCAAAAATCCATCAGGTGCAAAAATTATCGCCTCTATGAATATTGATGGCAAAGCTACCGATATTAACAGTGCCGCCTACCTGCGCCAGCAGCCGGTGGTATTTACAAAAGGCAGCAGCGATATCACCATTACCAACAAAGGCAGCAACACGCTGTACGTACGTCTTGTTACACAGGGGCAACCGCTGGCAGGTGATAGTTTGCAGGTAAAAAATAACCCCGGCAGCCTGCAACTCGCTGTTACATATCAAACGCAGGATGGCAAAGCCATCGATATAAGCAAACTATCGCAGGGTACAGACTTTGTGGCGAAAGTGAGTGTTACCAACCCCGGTAAGCGTGGTTACTATAGCCAGATGGCGCTGAACCAGGTGTTCCCCGGTGGCTGGGAAATTTTAAATGCCAGGATGACCGGTGGCGAGGGCAGCTTAAAATCTTCGCCTTCCACTTACCAGGATATACGTGACGACAGGGTGTACACCTTCTTCAATATAGGTGCAGGGCAAACGCAGGTGTACTACATACAACTGAATGCCACTTACCTGGGCCGCTACTTTTTACCCGGCACCTTCTGCGAAGCGATGTATGATAACAGCATCAGCGCAGGCGTAAATGGCAGGTGGATAGAAGTATCGCCATAATGTGATTGTATAAATTTTCAAACCCCGCTGGTGCAACCGGCGGGGTTTTTGCGTCAGTACCCCGCATCGGCGGGGCAGGCTGTGGCCCCAACCTTGGGTTGGGGTGCGTCAGACGCAAAAAAATGAACAGCATTGCCACTGAAGCACTGAAACACAGAAAATACAATGTAGTTACCAGCAGCAGCATTTCATGGCGGCATCGTCCCAACCTTAGGTCCCATCTGGCGCCAGTCTTCCGCAGGTACACTTGTGTCTACTAATTCTGCCGGTCTGCGACCGGATTACATAGCAGGCGTATTTATTTAGCTGCACTTATGCCGTTGTTGGTGTTCATGCCGGTGGCCATGCAGCCGGGCTATCACCAACAATTGTTTTGAGGTTACAGCATACAATAGTCCTGCTCGAAAGAATCGTTGTTGGTCAAAAGACACAACAACGGCGGAGATGGTGCCGGAGACCGAAGCGGTTAAGAATGCCACCGGTTTTTTCACTGCCGTGTCTTCGCCCGAAAAGAAGTTCGCCCATTACAATTTTTGACAGCGAGACACGGCAGTGACCTTCCCTTCGGAGCAACGTCTCCTGCAAAGCTACGTGCGCAGGTCAGGGACGTTGCTTGCCTGATGCCCTAACTCCCACCATCTGGCCAATGTTACGCAGGCACACTTGTGTCTACTAATTCTGCCGGTCTGCGACCGGATTACATAGCAGGCGTATTTATTTAGCTGCACTTATTTGTTATCTTTTTAATTTTCTTTAAAAAATTCTTTCTGCCGTTGTTGGTGTTCGTGCCGATGGCCATGCAACCGGGCTATCACCAACAACTGTTTTAGGGTACAGCACACAATCATCCTGCTAAAAGAATCGTTGTTGGTCAAAAGACACAACAACGGCGGAGATGGTAGCGGAGAACGAAGCGGTTAAAAATGCCACCGGTCAGTACCTCCCCACGCACATACAAACCTCAAATCATACAAGCTAACTGCGGGGGCGGTCAGACCGAAGTGGCCGGCCATCTGGCGCCTGTCTTCCGCAGGTACACTTGTGTCTACTAATTCTGCCGGTCTGCGACCGGATTACATAGCAGGCGTATTTATTTAGCTGCACTTATTTGTTATCTTTTTAATTTTCTTTAAAAAATAATAACAAAACTGTTATCTTTTTTCTGTTGTCAAATAAAAGATAACAAAAATTTGATAACAAACCTGTTAACTATTTTTTGTTACCAAATAAAAATTAACAAAATTTAGATAACAAAACGGTTAACTATT
The DNA here is from genome assembly GCA_031376295.1 of Chitinophagales bacterium. Classification (GTDB taxonomy): domain Bacteria; phylum Bacteroidota; class Bacteroidia; order Chitinophagales; family Chitinophagaceae; genus Ferruginibacter. The sequence goes on along the minus strand of JANMDL010000316.1, from coordinate 8,960 downwards.
TTTTTGCAGCAAAAATAAAATAACAGCAGCACTGTACCCCTGTTCTCCGTAGTGTTCCTATAGCCGTTGGCATAGAAATCGTCGGCGGCGTAGATAAATCCCATCCCATCTGGCACAAGTCTTCCACAGGTACACTGGTGTCTGCAAACTCTGCCGGTCTGTGACTGGCTTACAAACGCCAAACGTTTAACCAGCTCAAATAATTACAAATGCAGTAAGCTTATCTGCAAAAAAGGGAAGAATTATTGTTATTTTTGCATCGGTGAAAAAGGAAGCAATAAATAAAAAAACAGTTGTAAAATCGGTAGCAAAAATGCTTTCCGACAAGGAAGCTGTGCTTTCGTATATTAAAGGAAAAACCACGCTCAATGAGCTGACTAAAAAAGGGATTAAGTTTGCAAAGCCATTATAATTAGGTTTTTGACAACATAACAAATACCTGCAATTTTGCCACAAAAAATAATTTTCTTTACAGGGTTGCCTTTACTGTAGATGAACCCTTCTCCTCCATTTCTGGTGAAGAAATCCCTGATGTATTTCAATTAATTGTTGAAAAGGCTACGGAAGAAGCAGAACCATTTGACCCAAAAGTTTCAAAGACAATTGAGCATATTATTGAACGCTTTTTTCAAAAAATAGAAAATTCGCTGGTATATATTTGTTCGGAGGAAAATAAAAAACCACATCTGGCCCACATCTGGCGCAAGTGTTCCGCAGGTTCACTTGGGTCAACCAATTCTGCCGGTCTACCGCATAAGGCGGTACAGGTTGTGACCGGTTTACATTACCACACTCCTAATATTTTGCAAAACCACCACCTCCCCATTGCACCAAGCCATCCATTCCTGTATCTTTGGCAACAGCTTGAAAACTTTCATCACTAACATACTATCAAAACTCAATACACTCAGCCGCAAAGTAAAAGCGCTGCTGGCAGTATGTTTGTGCCTGCTTGTATGGTTCTGGCTGTCGCTGCCCAAAAAATTATTTACCGCACCCACCTGCTATGTGATAGAAGATGCGGGTGGTAACCTGCTCAATGCCACCATCGCCTCCGACGGGCAATGGCGCTTCCCGGCCAGCAGCGAAGTGCCTGAAAAATTCATTACCTGCATCACCAGTTTTGAGGACAAACGCTTTTATGAACACCCGGGCATGGACATCAAAGCCATTGCAAGGGCTACCGTAAAGAACATCAAAAAAAAAGACATTGTACAGGGTGGCAGCACCATTACCATGCAGGTGATACGCATTGCAAAAAAAGACAACGACCGCAGCATTTGGAACAAGCTCAAAGAAAGCATCCTTGCCCTGCGGCTGGAGCTGTCGTATTCCAAAAAACAAATCATGGCTATGTATGCATCCAACGCACCCTTTGGCGGCAACGTGGTAGGCCTGGAAGCCGCCGCCTGGCGCTATTACGGCCGTAGTGCCAATAAGCTGAGCTGGGGCGAAATGGCAGCGCTGGCCGTATTGCCCAATGCCCCTGCGCTTGTACATCCGGGAAAAAACAGGGAAGTATTATTAAGAAAAAGGAATACACTTTTAGACAATCTTTTTATTGCCCTAAAAATTGATGAAAGTACTTGCACCCTTTCCAAACTGGAGCCATTGCCCGGCGAACCACTGCCCCTGCCGCAAAATGCACCGCACCTGCTGCAGCGGTTTAAAAAAGATGCCGCCTACCGCAACCAGGCAAAAATAAAAACTACCATTGATGGCGAACTGCAAAAAAATGTTAACCGCATCCTGCAGCAGCACCAATCCATTTTAAAGGGCAATGGCATCAACAATACCTGCGCCCTGGTGCTGGATGTGGAAACCGGCAATGCGCTGGCATATGTGGGCAATGTGTACAATACCGCCAATGTGGAAATGGAAAGTTTTAACGATGTGATAGCAGCGCCCCGTAGCCCCGGCAGCACCTTAAAGCCTTTACTGTACGCAGCCATGCTCAGCGATGGACTGATACTACCCAACAGCTTAGTATCAGATGTACCCACACAAATAGGCGGTTATGCCCCGCAAAATTTCGACCTCAATTATGATGGTGCCGTACCTGCAGCCAAAGCACTTGCCCGCAGCCTCAACATACCCGCCGTAAAACTGCTGCAGCAATACAAGTATCCACGCTTTTACGAAACACTGAAGCAATGCGGCATCACCACCCTCAACCGCTCTGCCGATACTTATGGCCTCAGCCTCATCCTCGGCGGCTGCGAAGTAACCATGTGGGATATGGCCGGCATGTACGCTTCCATGGCACGCACCCTCAACCATCAGTCAAAAACTCAAGGCATCGTAAACCCCGCAGATTTTCATGCACCCCGCTACACACATTCCACATTCCACATTCCAACTTCCACATTCAACATTCCCCTCGACCCTACCTCCATCTACTTCACCTTCCAGGCCATGCAGGAAGTGATGCGTCCCGGAGAAGAAGGTTTGTGGCAGCAGTTCAGCTCATCTCAAAAAATTGCCTGGAAAACCGGCACCAGTTTTGGCTTCAGGGATGGCTGGGCAATAGGACTCACAGCAAAAAATGTGGTAGCCGTGTGGGTGGGCAATACCGATGGCGAAGGCAGACCCGGGTTGGTTGGCGTACAAACGGCTGCGCCCATTCTGTTTGACATTTTCCGGTTGTTACCCTCAATCAATTGGTTTGAGAAACCAAAATATAATTTTTCTTATGTGCCTGTTTGCCGCCAAAGTGGTTTCAGGGCAAATATTGACTGCCCCGATGTGGATACACTTTTTATGCCGCCCAATGGCAACAAAGCACCGCAATGCCCTTACCATAAAATTATTCACTTAGACGAAACGGGCCAGTACCGGGTAACGGAAGCCTGCGCCACACCTGCCACCATGCAGCACAAAAGCTGGTTTGTACTCAGCCCTGCCATGGAGTTTTATTACAAACAGCGCAACGGCGATTATAAAATACTGCCGCCGTTTAAAGAAGGCTGCGGCTTTGCCGAAACAGGCAGGGTGATTGAGATCATTTACCCGCAGCCCGATGCAAAAATTTATATCCCCTTAGAAATAAGCGGCGAAAAAGGCCGCACCGTTTTTACTGCAGCACACCGGCGTAACAGTGCAAAAATTTTCTGGAGCATTGATGATGAATATATTGCCACCACCGAAAATTTTCACCAACTGGCTGTAAACCCGGCACCGGGCAAACACATACTTACATTGACAGATGAGAACGGCATCAGCGTAACCCGTGCATTTGAAGTACTGGAAAAAGAGCGGTAAATAAACAATGATTTTTTGGAGGTCAGCTTTAGTATTCTAAGGCAGCATCGTTGTGTCACTCACTTGTACAGCATAGCATTGGTCAACAGCTCTGTTACCCCCTGGGCTTCTCCTGCTCCATTACCCCAGGCTTGAGCCTATTACTTTGCCACAGGCTTTCGTGTTCCTTTACCACAGGCTTTTCCTCTTCCCTTACCCCAGGCTTTAGCCTGGGGAATAAAAAATCATCTCCGGTATTTCTCCCTCCACAATCAGCTTACCCGCAGTTTTGCTTACAATTTCATCTACAGAAACACCTGGCGCTCTTTCGAGTAATTTAAACCCATGCGGCGTTACATCCAGCACAGCAATATCAGTAACTATTTTCTTTACGCATCGCACACCCGTAAGTGGCAGAGAGCAGGACGGCAATAACTTTGATTCCCCTTTGGGGTTGGTGTGCATCATGGCCACGATAATGTTTTTGGCGCTGGCCACCAGGTCCATTGCACCACCCATGCCCTTCACCATCTTACCCGGAATTTTCCAGTTGGCAATATCACCCTGCTCACTCACTTCCATGGCACCCAGTACAGTAAGGTCAACCTTACCGGCCCTTATCATACCAAAGCTCATGGCACTGTCAAAAAAAGCAGAGCCAGGCACTGTTGTAATCGTTTGCTTACCTGCATTAATCAAATCCGGGTCTTCCGTTCCTTCAACCGGAAAAGGCCCCATCCCCAGCAATCCATTCTCACTCTGTAATACCACATTAATCCCTTTCGGAATATAATTAGCCACCAGCGTGGGTATACCAATGCCTAAATTTACATAATAGCCGTTTTTCAATTCCCTGGCTATCCGTATTGCTATCTGATTTTTATCCAATGCCATTGCTGTGCTTATTTATTAAAATTTGATGCCACAAAAAATAATTTAACCTTCTGCTTTTCTGACTGTAAGCTGCTCAATTCTTTTCTGATAATCAGTACCCTTAAAAATACGGTGAACAAATATACCCGGTGTGTGAATACAATTAGGATCCAGTTCGCCAGCGGGTACCAGTTCTTCCACTTCAGCAATCGTTATTTTACCGGCCATTGCCATCAGCGGGTTAAAATTACGGGCTGTGTCTTTAAAAATAAGGTTCCCTTCTGTATCACCCTTCCAAGCTTTTACTATGGCAAAATCAGCATCAAAAGCAAGTTCCAGCAGGTATTCCTTTCCATTAAAATTCCGGGTTTCTTTACCAAAAGCCACTTCAGTACCCACACCAGCAGGTGTAAAAACAGCAGGCATGCCATAACCAGCAGCCATGCAGCGGGTGGCCAGCGTACCCTGCGGTATCAACTCAACCTCCAGCTCACCACTCAGCATCTGCCGCTCAAATTCCTCATTCTCTCCCACATAAGAAGATATCATTTTTTTCACCTGCTTTTGCTGCAGCATCAGCCCAATACCAAAATCATCCACACCGGCATTGTTAGAAATGCAGGTCAGGTCTTTACAACACTTCTCTACCAGGGCCGCAATACAGTTTTCAGGTATGCCACAAAGGCCAAAGCCACCAAGCATAAGTACTGCACCATCGCCAATATCAGCTATTGCTGAAACTGCATTATCAAAAACTTTATTCATACAAGATATTATTCTGCCGTTGTTGCCGGCGGTTTTACAATGGTGGAGGCCCTGTTGCGTACCCTGTTTGCCCTGGCCGACATAGTGTCCATCAATGTCTTCATCAGTTCAGGTCTTTTTTTATAATAATCATAACTTCTGTAGTACGCTTCTCTTGTGGTATTGTGGATAGCAAATGCTTCTTTCTGCAGGCGAAGGTTTGCGGCGGTATCATTTTTGGTTGAGTCTTTTTTTATATACTCAAAAGCATACACATCGGCCTTAATCACATCCCACATTACCGCCTGCATTTTATCCGGATTTAAAACATCATCCGGTATTCCCTTACCGCCACCGCAAGCCATCAAAAAAATCACCACAATAAATCCTGCAATAATTGTCCGCATTATTTCAGTTGTTCTTTGTAGTCATTCGAATTGGTTATATCCAATCTGGATAAAAGCTCCTTTGCCCTTGTTTTATCCTGTGGCAAGGCTTTAGAAAAAAGCTGTATCAACTCTTTTGACTTTCCCTGGAAAAAAAACTGGTTAATCATTGTATTAGGATTGTCGGTATTAAAATTATTCATCAGGTTCAGTACATTCAGCATTTCAGTACGGGCCCCTGCATCATCTTCATACAGTTTATCCATTGCCATGCGGTAATAGTTGTAGTAAATATCATGCATAATGGCATAGCGTGAATTCATCATATTCTCTACCAGCCAGTAGCGGTTGCGGATACCATCAAAAGCCCTCCATCCTGAGATACCCCTTCCATCAGGAGCATTGTTTACAATATTCTGCGCCTTTTGAAAATAAGGATCACCTCCTCTCGGTGAAAAAGAAGCATAGTCAAAAGCGATTATTATATTGGCATAATAAGCAAATATTGCCGTAAGGTTGCTGATCTGCGCATCCGAACCCGTTACCCTGTTGTCATTAAAATCCAGTTGCTGAAATTCAACATACTTAAAATTTACTGCTTCATCCTGAAAGTTGATAATGGGAGACAGATAACTTGTATTAAAAACCGGCCTTGCAGCCTGCACAGTTAAAGATGCATTGTACACATTTACGTCATTCGTAGTTTCCAGGTTCAGCAAAAAGTTACAGTCAATCTTCTCATTCGGCTGCACATTATCCGTTGTCCATTTACGGTTATTCAAAAAATTAGTAAGCGCCGTTTGCAAAGTGAGAAAAACATTGCGGTTAACATTATTGCCCACACGGGTGGTAACTACAGTAACCTTTGCCCGCAATTCCTGTGCCTGGGCTGTACCCGCCAGCAGTAACACAACTATAAGAATATTAATTTTTCGCATGTGCCTTTTTTATTATCGTGTTTACAATATCAGCAGCCACCTGCTTTTTTGTTTTTGTGTCAAAGGGATATTCGTTTCCTTCCTTATCAAAAATAGTGATTTTATTTGTGTCGTACCCAAAGCCCGCTTCTTTATCATTGAGGCTGTTCAATACAATCATATCTGCATTTTTTGTTTGCAGCTTTTTCAGGGCATACTCCCTTTCATTGTTTGTTTCAAGGGCAAAGCCCACCAGTAACTGGTTTGACGTTTTAAGTTGACCAAGGCTCAGCAGAATATCCTTTGTTTTTGTGAGTTCTATGGAAAAAACATCGCTGTTCTTCTTTATTTTTTCAGCAGCAATTGTAACAGGCGTATAGTCGGCTACCGCAGCGCTCATTACAGCTATATCTGTATCCGCAAATACTTTATGGCAGGCATCGTACATTTCTGCTGCCGATTTTACCCGTATTATTTCAATACCCGCTGAAGGCGTTATAACAGAAGGCCCTATTACCAGCGTTACTTCGGCACCATGCTGCTGCAGCGCTTCTGCAATAGCTACACCCATTTTGCCGGATGAGTGATTGCCAATAAACCGTACAGGATCAATTGCCTCGTAAGTTGGGCCAGCCGTAACCAATGCTTTTTTGCCTGCCAACTGATTCTTTTTACCAAAAAAATCTTCCAGCCAGTTGATAATTTCAGCAGGTTCAGCCATACGCCCTTCACCCGTAAGCCCACTGGCAAGTTCGCCATTACCCACAGGAATAATACGATTATTGTATGCTGTTAATTGCAGCAGGTTTTTTTGTGTGCTGCTGTGGTGCCACATATCCTCATCCATAGCCGGTGCCACTACTACAGGGCAGGTGGCAGAAAGGTATACAGCTAATAAAAGATTATCGCAAAGCCCGCTGGCCATTTTTGCCAATGTATTACAACTCAGCGGGGCAACCAGCATAATATCTGCCCAGCGGCCCAGCATTACATGGTTTGCCCATGAGTCATCGGCAGCAAGGGCATACAGTACTTCATTTTTAGAAAGGGTGGAAAGTGTAAGCGGGGTAACAAAATCAGTAGCCGCTGGTGTCATCACAATTTTCACTTCTGCTCCTGCTTTTATCAAAAGCCTTACCAGTATGGCTGCCTTGTAAGCCGCAATACTTGCCGAAATGCCCAATAATATCTTTTTGCCCTGTAACATAAAAAAACGACAGCTTTTGAAACCGTCGTTAAAATTATAACTTCTTACTGAAAGAATTATGTTAATTGTATAAGCCCTTAACTAAAAAGATCTTCTTCGTTCCTGCGGAAGTAAACCTTGTCTTCCAAAAACTCGGCTGTTGCCAGCAATGCAGGATTGGGCATGCGCTCATAAGCACGTGAAATCTCAATCTGCTCCTTGTTTTCATGAATTTCTTCCAGGCTGTCGGTATGGCTGGCAATTTCTTCCAGCTTATTATGCAGCTCCTCTTTAAGGGCAATATTAATCTGGTTGGCACGCTTGGCCATTACAGCAATTGACTCGTACAGATTGCCGGTTTTTGCCTTCATGTCCGATAATTTCTTTGGCTCCACCACATTACTGGTATTAGCGCTTTGCTGACGTCGTAGCTTGCTCATTTTTTATTTCTTTAATATTATTTTGACTAAGGTTACTGTAACTTTCTGCATCTTTAAGCAATTTGCTTTCCGGGTAGCGGTCAGCAAAATCCTGGTATTCGCTGGTCACCTTTTCGTACCGTTCAATCTGCTTATCAATGATACTGAGTTTTGCAAACTGGTAGTATGCTTTTACCACCATTAGTTTGTATTCTTCCCCGCTTGTTGATTCGGGATAATTATTCATCAGATCACTGAAAGATATTGCTGCTGCCCGGTACTGTCCTATTTTGTAATAGAGGTTTGCAGCTTTAAATTCCTTCTGCTCGAGTTTAGCCCTGCATTTATCAATAATCTCCGTTGCATCCTTTATCCGGGCTGAACCGGGATGTGTGTTAATAAAGGTTTGCATCATACCCATTGACTTATTTGTATTCACCTGCTCAAGGTCTAACCTGGGAGATTGCCTGTAAAAACAGTAAGCATGCATATAATCCACTTCCTCTGCTTTAGTACTGTTGGGAAACACTTCCAGGAATCCTTTGAACAGGTTCTCGGCATCCGGATAAAGTTTCATGTAATAATGGCAATATGCAAACTTGTAATAAATATCTTCAAATTTTTGAGTACCCTTATACACAGCAAAAAGCTCTTCGTATAAATCCCTTGAAATTTTATATTTTTTTGCTTCGTAAAGTTGATCAGCCTTTTTTAGCTTGTACTCATAATCTTTACTCTTCATCACCTTAGCATATTTGTTGCAGGAAGATGCAGCAAAAGCAACAGAAACGGCTATTAACAGTACTTTTATAAACTTCATAAAGGAGTGCAAAATTAAACTATTTTGGTCAAAAATGGCGTATAAATAATAAATAGCCAAAAAATAGCCGTTAATGTTATGTGAAACAAGGTGAAGGCATACTATTCACCATTTTTCAGCGGTGCTGTTTCCAACTAAACCGATACCGGCAGCCGACTTTTACGGCAGCATAGTTGCCCACAGGGTCCAGCAGGCGTCGCAATCCGTTCACCGGCATACTTATTGGCTATCACATTTTAGCCCGTTTTTTGCAAAGCCGGTGAAATACAGCAGCATATCCGGCGCATTGGGGCATAAAAAAACCTCCGACTAAAAAGTCGGAGGTTCAATAAATATGGCAGCTACCTACTCTCCCGCATTTTTGTGCAGTACCAT
>JANMDL010000267.1:0-2559 GCA_031376295.1 Chitinophagales bacterium | reverse complement strand
GCAGGTACCGGCCGCCAATCGGCTACCATTAATGGAGCTAGTGCCTTCCGCAGCGATAAAGTTATACAACTAACACCCGATGTAGCATATCCCGGAACATACAGAGCAACCATCTATTTCACCACGGCTGAAATGACCGTTTGGGGTGGTACGGCATCTGCATTAAACATATTAAAAGTGCCTGATAGTGATCCTTTGGGTGCCACTATTACCGGCTCCGTTGTTTCCCCTGTTTCAATTGACGATCAGCGGGCCACAAGAGGATATATAGCTTATACAGCCGATTTTACGGGCTTCTCTAAATTTATGCTTACCAACAGGGCCACACTGCTACCGGTGCAGGACCTGCAGTTTGCAGCCAGGCCCTTAACACAATCCATTTTGCTTAACTGGAGTACAGGCGCAGAGTTTAATAGCCGGCATTTTGTGATAGAACGCAGCACCAATGGCACACAATTTACCGGTATTGGTACCGTAGGTGCAAGGGGCAACACCAACCAACTCAGCCAGTACAGTTTTATTGATGAGAATGTGATGAAAGGGTTTACTTATTACTACCGCCTGCGCCAGGTAGATATGGATGCAAAGGAACTGTTTTCTGAAATTCGCAAAGCCCGGTTGGGTGATGGCCGTGGTAATATGCTTTTGCAGCCCAACCCTGCTCATCATAGTGTACGCATCATCCTGGGCGAAAAGCACAGCCAGGCAGTGATAACAATAGCGGATGCTGCTGGCAAAACAGTGTTGCAGCAAAGCAGGGCAAACAGCCTTAATGGTATTTATGAGGTGAATATAGAAAGCCTTGCCGCCGGAACTTACACGGTAAAAATAACTGCCGGCCAGCAGGTGTATACAGAAAAATTAGTGAAGCAGTAAGTGTTTTACAGTTTATAAAAAAAGACCGCAGTTACCCTGTGGTCTTTTTTTATGCTATGATAAAAAGGTTTTATTACTGCAGGTATTTCTTCGCCGCCATCTCAGCCAGGTCAAAGCCCACGTCCATTACCCTGAAACCTTTATCGCCAAAAATGCTGTAACCGGCAGAAAGATTGCTGAGCAAAACAATGGTGAGGTCATCATCAGGAAAGCAGAGTAAAGCCGTGCCCGTATGCCCTGTGTGAAACATACATCTTTTGCCCGCAATGGTTTTAAGCTGCCAGGCAAGCCCCACATTCGAAGTGTTATTTTTAGTCATCACCGGCGTGCCATCCCGCAACAGGCTCGGTACCAGCATCAGCTCCAGTGTTGCTTTTTTTATCAGTTCACCCTTCAGCAGCTTTTGTGTAAATGCAGCAAGGTCGGCAGTGGTACTCAGCAACCCGCCAAAGCCATTTGTATTCAGTGCCTGTATGGTACCTTCTAAACTGAAACGTACCATCTTACCCTTGCGTTTGGTATAGCCCTGTGCATGATGCGGTACAATGGAATCGCCATTGATAAAATAAGACTGTTTCATACCCGCCTTGTCAAAAATGTGCTGTTGTATAAACTCCTGGTAAGTTTGTTTTGTAACCGTTTCAATAATGGCCGCCTGCAGAAAAAAGCCTGCATTACTGTACAGGAATTTTTCGCCGGGTGCAGCAGCAGGCTTCAGCACAAACAGGTCAGTCAGCTGGTCACGGGTATTGTAGCGCAATGGGGTGGGGGCATATAATTTTGAGTACACATAATGGTCGGAGAGTATGCCGGAGGTATGGTTCATCAGCTGCCGCACGGTAATGGTTTTGTAGCTTTCTGTAACCGCATTGCCAAGGTAAAAAGCTACGGTTGAATCCAACACCACTTTTCCTTCTTCTGCCAGCATCATCAATGCAGTAGCAGTAACAGGTTTGCTTACCGAAGCCAGTTCGTATACTGTTTGCTGGCTGGCAGGCACCTGGTTTTCGATATTACAAAGGCCGTAGCAGGCCTGTTTCACCACTTTGCTTTTGTGCATTACCATAAAACTGATGCCGGGGATGCTGTCAGACTGCATGTGTTGCTGCAGGTACTGGTCAAAAGCATCAGTTTTTTGTGCTGTTACTGTACTGGTTGCAAAAAGAAACAAGAAAAAAACAATGAGCCGCATAGTGATAATTTTGATGCCAAGATACCTGAATTTAAGCATACACAGATTGATTGTTAAAGTATTGTTGCAGTCAGATCCAAACATAAAAAACTCCGGAAATGGCGACAAACATTTCCGGAGTAATGTTAAGTAAAAAAAATATATTTAGTTTATCCTGTTCAGGGTAAAAGTACCCGTGCTGGGAGCAATACCTGACACATTTCTCCAGGTTCCTGTTAATTTACCTGTTTTATCCCATTTTGCAGTACTTGCCTGAACGGCGCCAACATTTGTGCTTATACCATAAACGCAGGTAAAAGAGCAGGTAAGTGTCGTGTCTGCTAAACTCCAGGTGCCGGTTGTAAGGTGCTGCTGTACAGGAGCAAAACTCTTTGTGTCACCAATCATGGTGCCATCAGGCTTAATAACAAAACTGTAATACTGGGTGCCTAATCCAGGTTGCCCATCAACGGTATAAGTACCAACCCATAAACCCTGTATGGGATAGGTGG
>JANMDL010000260.1:0-2086 GCA_031376295.1 Chitinophagales bacterium | reverse complement strand
TGTGAGATAATTCTTGGCATTAATCGTTCGTAAGCCGATTCTGAAATCCGTGTAATCATCCGTATCAAGCCATATTTTATCTGTATTCATGCTTGATATGCTTTTGGGCTGAATAATGATGCTGTTTTCAAATTCATCGGTCAATACCTCAACCGCAAAATGGCTATTAGGCTTCGAGGGGAAATAAAAATCTATTAATTTCTTACCATTCCCCTCACTAATGTTTGATATAAAAGGGGGTTTGTTCGCTTGGATAATATTTGGCGGTGTTATCGAGCCAGTTTTGTTAACTGTGGTATTTGCCCACAAAAACACAATACCCCCTACCGCGAAGGCTATCAATATAAAAGTTATCATGTTCACTACTGTTTAGAGTTTAATAAAATATTTTTACCCCCCCCCTCAGTAGTCTTCTCATTTTTATCGCTTTCGCTTATTTGTTTCTATTCGCTCTCACTTCCATCTCCAAGTCTTTAATCATATCCTCCAATAACAATAATTTCATTTTCATCTGTAAAATATCTTCTTTCATTACCTCCTCGTGTGTAATAATTGGATTGGTGTGTTTTGGGGTAGAATTATCGGTCTCATATTTTTCCGAATCCTCTCTGAATAAATTTGGATTGTCTAATTTTTGTGATTCATTTTCAAGCATTGTTCCGTTCCCGTTTAAAAGCCATTTCAAATTAATGTTTTCAAATTTTTGGGCAATAGATTGAATCAAATTAGTGCTTGCTTTAGTCTTTTGGGTTAAAACATTACTAATTATGCGTTCATCTATATTTAGATCGGTAGCAAAATCTTTCTGGTCTTTATATTTAAAATATAGGAAAATGTCTTTAATTCTACTATTTATTGGATGCTGTTGTAATTCCATGAAAAAATATTGATTGAAATATAAAATATTTCAGAAATAAATTTGATAATCTAATTTATTGGATTTATATTTGTATCCATATTTACAAATCTACAAAAAATAAATAAAACAGATATGTTTTTAGACGAAAACAAAGAAACTATCCAAGAATGTCTATCTGCAATTACGCAAGATAGCATTGCAGAGATAGCCGCTGTATCGAAGCAAACAGTGAGTAACGCCTTCGCCGGTACAGGCATCATCAGCGTCTCCGACGATACAAAAGAGCGCATCACCAATGCCACCATGTCGCTCATACGCTCTCGGATGAAATTAAGTGAGATGTTACTTGAAAGTTGGAATAAGGAAGCTCACTCATAGTATGTCTATCAAATTTAAGATTTTTGATAAGAGTAGTCAAATACTCATTTTTATTATAATCCACATTTTAATTTAAAAACATGAACAGAATCATTTTAACCGCTGCCCTACTCGCAGCATGCTTCGGCGCAAAGGCGCAAGGCACATCAGAAAAACCGATAGTGAGCAGCAAATGCTTTGTGTGTCAAAAGCCATTCAAATACGAACGCTTTGCGCACAGCGAAGAGTTGACCATTAGAGACACCGTTTTCGTGCTCGATTGGGCAACCCGGGAAATCATCGTGGATGGCGACGTGTTCGACATGCAGCAAGTCAAGAAGGAAGGCAACAGGCTATCGCTCAGATGGGGAGAATATTACACCCGGGGGTTAATCCTCACTTACGACGGCAATCGGTGCATTGATTACAAATTTGAGTTTTAGGTTTAATAAGGTTGATACTTGTTTTCATTTGGTTTTTTGGGGTTATATGCTCTTTGAGTAAGGGCTTCTGAAAGGAGAGCATTTTTAAAAGCGTGTTGATTTAGTGTTTATATTTTCATGTTTGTTTTTTGTTTGGGGTTAAAGCACCCCTACTATACTTAGGGGTGCTTTTTTTGAGAAGTGGTTTTTGTGTTTTTCATCTTAATATCAAACCCTCCCCGCTGGATTGAAACTTTATGTGTGTAGTGTGATTTTTCAATCTTTTCCTTAAAAAGCCTTCGATTTTCGGGGGAGTCTGGCTAAAGGAGGGTTTGTTTTTGAAAGAATATATCGTGAGGAAGAGCAAAGGCTGCTCGTGAGGCTCATAACCTCAAGGTTGGGGGTTCGATTCCCCCCCTCGCAACACTGTACAGGGTGACTAAGAAAG
>JANMDL010000258.1:0-2080 GCA_031376295.1 Chitinophagales bacterium | reverse complement strand
TGTGAGATAATTCTTGGCATTAATCGTTCGTAAGCCGATTCTGAAATCCGTGTAATCATCCGTATCAAGCCATATTTTATCTGTATTCATGCTTGATATGCTTTTGGGCTGAATAATGATGCTGTTTTCAAATTCATCGGTTAATACCTCAACCGCAAAAAGGCTATTAGGCTTCGAGGGGAAATGAAAATCTATTAATTTCTTGCCATTTCGCTCACTGATGTTTGATATAAAAGGTTTTTTGTCGGCTTGGATAATATCAGAATGAGTTATCCCACTTGGCTTTTTAACGTTGGTATTTGCCCACAAAAACACAATACCCCCTACCGCGAAGGCTATCAATATAAAAGTTATCATGTTCACTACTGTTTAGAGTTTAAAAAATTAGATTTATTCACCCCCCTCAGTAGTCTTCTCATTTTATACTTACTTCTTACGTTTACTTTCTTTCTCCAACAGCTCCACCCGACGCCGCAGGGCTTCTATTTCTATCATCGCCAATTCCCACCGCTTCTCCTCCAGTTCCGTCTTTTCAATCAAGGTGGGCTTTTCAGGCTTTTCATATTTAGGTTCCGGCTCATCAAGTTTTAAATTGTCAGAATGTTGGATATTCAAATTTTCTGACAGCCACATATCGCCTTCTCCTATTAATAGCCATGCAGGGTTCAAATTTTTTATATTCTTAATAATTGATTGAACAGTATCTAATCCAACTCCATTTTTACCCAAAATTTGATTATTCAATCTACTATGAGGCACATCTACTAATCTTGAAAACTCTGCAGGAGATATATTTAAGAATTTATAAATTTTTACAATTCGTTGATTTACAGTCACTTGTCAGACATTTGGAAAATAAATTAAAATATTGTCAAAATTCTTTATAAATAATTTGGAATTGTCAGAATGTTGGACTTATATTTGCATAACGTTAAACAAATATAATGGTATATATGGAATTTTTAAATAAATGGAGCGATAAAATAAATAAAGCCCTACCCTTGGGGGCAAAGAAAGAAATCGCTGAAAGAGTTGACCGTGCGCCTTCGCTTATTTCTGACATCTTGAACAATAAGATTGAAGAGCGCAAGCACGACGTCTCTGACGAAACTATCAAGGAGGTGATAAGAATTGCGATTGAAATCATCAATCAAAAAGAGCAGATTGGCGAAGAGTTGAGCCGCGAGTTTTATGCGGTCAGTAATCAGTAATTTTCTCATAGAGGTATGTTTTAAAGCTATCAAATGTATAGATTTTTACAAGAGTAGTCAAATACTCATTTTTATTATAATCCACATTTTAATTTAAAAACATGAACAGAATTATTTTAACCGCTGCCCTACTCGCAGCAACCCTTGTCGCAAAGGCGCAAGGCACGGCTCAAAAGCCGATAGTTTCATCCAAGTGCTTTGTGTGTCAGAAGCCTTTTTCTTATCATCTGTACCCACAGTCGGAAACGCTCATTATCCGCGACACGACTTATACAATAGACTGGGCAACAAAATCAATGGTGATTGATGGGGAGGATTTGGAAATCAAAAAAGTGCTTAGGTCTGATAACAGCGTGTCAGTCACATACGGCGAATATTTGACCGTGACCTTGACATTGTTTTACGAGGGTAAAAGATGCGTCGATTATAAGTTTAGCAAATAGGGTTGATACTTGTTTTCATTTGGTTTTTTGGGGTTTTATGCTCTCTGAGTAAGGGCTTCTGAAAGGAGAGCATTTTAAAAAGCGTGTTTGTTTAGTGTTTATATTTTCATGTTTGTTTTTTGTTTTTTGGGGTTAAAGCACCCCTACTATACTGAGGGGTGCTTTTTTTGAGAAGTGGTTTTTGTGTTTTTCATCTTAATATCAAACCCTCCCCGCTGGATTGAAACTTTATGTGTGTTTCGTGTGATTTTTCAATCTTTTCCTTAAAAAGCCCCTTGAGCAATCCGGGGGAGTCTGGCTAAAGGAGGGTTTGTTTTTGAAAGAATATATCGTGAGGAAGAGCAAAGGCTGCTCGTGAGGCTCATAACCTCAAGGTTGGGGGTTCGATTCCCCCCCTCGCAACACTGTACAGGGTGACTAAGAAAG
>JANMDL010000624.1:0-2601 GCA_031376295.1 Chitinophagales bacterium | reverse complement strand
CTGGGGCTGAGAGATGACAGACGGTTAGAATTATCTGTCATCTCTCAGCCCCAGCGCAATAACACTAGATTTGAGGTCATAGCGATCGAGCTTTGCAGCTTGTTTGTCCCAGATCGCGATCTGTTGGTAAGTGTCGAGAATATTAACGCCACTCCAATAAATCGGGGTGAATTCGATCGGCTTACCATTCACAGTTGAAGAAGTGATGCGGCTGGTTTTATTACCCTTTCGGAACGGGTGAGAGATATTATGAACCCGACAACGATCGGCTAAAAAGGGCAGATCGAAGTTAATCAGGTTATGACCGATCAGGCATTCTGGTTGATGTTGCTTGAGATGCGCGATCGTTCGAGCGAGCAGCATCTTCTCATCTAGGTCAGTCAGAATAGTTGTCTCCCCTCGATCGTTAAGCAACCCAACCATTAGTACTCGCTCTGTTTTTGGATTTAACCCAGTCGTTTCGATATCAATGTAAATCTTGGTCAGTTCCTCATAGGGTTTTAGTTTCACCGAGGGCTGCCACTGGGGAATAAGTGTCTGGGGTTGATAATCGAGGGACAACCGATCGAGGTCAACATCGACGCGCTCGCTAGTAATAGTGACAGCATTCCGAGGATTGGGATGTAAAATCTCAACCACTCGATCTCGATTGATTACTTTTAAGTTTCCATCATCATCGGCGATAACTATTCTGACACCATCGACCTTCAAAACCTCCCTGCTCAAGCCCTTAGCACTAGTAACGATCGATCCTACTGCAATGTTCATTTAATCCTCCAATTCAATTGCTCTGTCGTAGTTTGCATCTCATTCAATCCGCGTAATTAGCTCAAAAGTCTTCCTCTGTAGCTGGTGGAATAATGTCAATATCAGCCAACAGATCATCTTGTTGCGATTGAGAAATTCGAGAATCTTTAGTAACTTTAGTAACAGGAACACTCAAATCTTTGCTGCACGAAGGTTTAAGACTGTTACTAGAGCAAGAATCATCTAGTAACTGGTTAGTAACAATTTCTGCTAAATGATCGCTGCAACCTTTTGCCTGTGAGGATTCAACGTTGTTACTAGACTGAGTAGCAGTATACAAACCGCTATCTTGCAGCGATTCTGGAATATTCTGCCATGCTGTTGTTACTAAGCCGTTACTAGATGATTCATTTTCTAGTAACAGTGTTTTTCTTTGTTGTACTGACGTTTCAGGCTTTTTGTTACTAGAGTTACTAGGGTTTTCTAGAATTTCGATTTTGTAATCCGAGGATTGTCTTTTTGATTCATCATTTTCACGCGCATATCCTAGTTCAACTACCTTAAACATGAAAGCCCGAATATCTTTAGAAGATGGTTTAGATTTGCCCGACCACCAATGTGTAACCATCCGAGTTGTTACCAACCCCTTCCCCGCAAAACGATTGATAAACTTCAGAATTCGAGCATCAGCAGGATCTGTTGTGGGATTAGAACCTGTTAGTGCTAATACCTTTTCGGTTTCTAGTAACAAATACTTGCCCAATTCGATCGCGTGGTACATGGTGTCTGATGATACTTCTCGATTGGGTTGTTTATCTTCAGCAGCCGCAGCTAACAAATGTAAAGCTAGTGCCAATCTTGCGACCCGATCCTTAGCCTTACCGTAAATACTTTCTAAGAATGTGCCACTTTGCTCGATCGTGCGATCGACCATATCGTTGTACCACTCAGACCATAATTTTTGAGCCTCTAAGCTAGCTGTAAAGGTTTGAGATGTAAATGCATTAATAGTTGCATAAATCTTAGCTAAAGCGTCGTACAGTGAATGGTTGGAATCAGGATCGTGCGAATAAGTTGCTGTTGTTGGAAGACTGACAAATAAGACCCTTGCCCATAGTCCATCTTCCTTGTTGTCATCCTGCTCGAATATCCTACTTAAAGTCGTATACTGAGTAGTCCCAACTAGTGATATACCTGTTTTCTCAATGTGAATTCGGGGTGAACTTTTTCGGTTTACCTTCATCTCATCCCCATCGTACAAACTCAGTATTCTAGATCGATTATTGGCGGTTCCATATTTATCAAAATCAGTAAACCCTTTAAGTTCATCTATTTTGAGTAGCAAACATTGTAACTTTTGAAATTGGCTGATATAGGCAAGAGATTCGTAGGTGTAGTCATCAACATAAAACTCTCTACATGCTGGTGAATTAGGTTTATCACCTAGTTTTTCTTTCTTTTGACGCTTTTCATGTTCGTATTTAGCTAATTCCTGCTCATAGCCGTCTACTGCTGTGGCATATTCTTCATTCGCACCTTTTTGCAGTGCAGTTAACGGTGAGGTTATTGTTTTTAAAACCTCACTTTTGCCGCTGTTGGATGTACCAACTATTCCTATCCAGAGGATGGGTTTACCCCTGGTTTCCCTGACATTTAGGGTGGCTTCTACTTTAGATAGAGACAATACAACAGCTAGTAAAGGTGCGACATAGACCAGTGCGGGCAACGACCAGCGGATCGCTTCAGCTTCGATTAATCCTTTGAGTACATCGGGTAACGCCGATGCGGGATCGTATTCACTCTTTGTTAATAATCGGCTTAGGTCTTCGGATGCTTGTGAAAGTATCTCTAGCC
>JANMDL010000238.1:0-9301 GCA_031376295.1 Chitinophagales bacterium | reverse complement strand
GCAACTGATCAGTACATTTGCCAAAAGCGCCAGTAATACAATTTGTTTCATCATGTTTAATTTACACTGTAAAATTAGTTATTCAGCATTTATTATTGCTGTGCAAACAAATACGGAACAAGATAGTACCAGGTTTTGTTCTTTTTACAAAGATTTTGTTAAAGCCCTTTAAACTTTGTTGAACAAAGCCAGTCTTTAGGCTGTATGCAAAAAATTTACAGTTAAACAAATTAATGCCAACTAAAGATTTGTTAAAAATTTTTCCACAAAAAAGAGTGGAATCAATTTTTTTACCTAATTTGTTGATCAATACTTACAATATCCCCCTTACGGCTGGCAAAAACAACAATTTTTATAACATATAAAGCAGCTATGAGGTATTTTTCCCTTGCGACTCTTTTGATTTGTTTTTCGGCCACTGCAATTTCGCAGAACGTAGGTATTGGCATTACGCCCCCTCTCAACAGACTTCATGTTAATGCTCCTGCCGATCCGCTGCGGCTGGATGGATTGCAAAGCGGCGCTTCTACCGATAGTATTGTAACTGTAAATTCATTGGGTGTATTAAGAAAAAGAACTGCCGCAGCAGCAATTGCCACCAGCGGCTGGTCGCTTACTGGTAACAGTGGCCTGAGTGCTGCTAATAACTTTCTTGGTACTACAGACTATGTTTCTTTAGTTATCCGCACCAATAACCAGCGTTCAGGCTATGTAGATGCAGATTCAACAAAACGCAACAACAGCTTTGGTAACCGGGCAATGCCCACAACGGTAACAGGCTCAGGCAACAATGGTGTTGGTTCTTTTGCATTAAATAAGTTGACTTCCGGTACTAATAATGCAGCGCTGGGTGATTCTGCCATGTTTAATATAACTACAGGCGGTGATAATATTGCCCTGGGAAGTGATGCACTGTATACTGCTGTTGCTGCTACAGGCAATATTGCCATTGGTACAGGAACGCTGAAAAATTCTGTTTCCTCAGAAAATATAGCCATTGGGAACCTGGCTGCAAATGGTAACCTGATTGGCAGCAATATACTGGCCATCGGTGCAAATGCCCTGCTTAACAACCAGAATACATTTACGCAAATGGCTATTGGCAACAATGCACTTAAATCAATTACTTCCGGGTTGGAAAATGTTGCCATGGGTTACAATACAGGCACCAACCTTGCTACGGCTTCTTATAATGTGCTGCTGGGTAACTATGCACTCAGCTCTGCTACCAATGTTAATCAAAATACCATTGTAGGGCACAATGCAGCACTGGCTTATACCGCTTCGGGCAATACCAACAACACTTTTATAGGCTACCAAACTGCCTTTACGCAGGTAGGTGGCACCGGCAATACTTTTATCGGCTATGCTATTGATGTGGCACCGGCTTCCTCCTCCTTTAGTAATTCAACAGGGTTGGGGCAGGGAGTGCTGATAACCGCCAGCAACCAGGTTCGTGTGGGCAATACCTCAGTAAACAGTATTGGGGGGCAGGTAGGCTGGACAACTTTCAGTGATGAGCGGGTGAAAAAAGACATAAGGGAGGATATACACGGCCTTGATTTTATCATGCGCCTGCGGCCGGTAACTTATAACTACGATTATAACGGTTTATACAAACTGCAGACGGGCATTGCAAAAACAGGCATGGAAATTGACAATCCAAATGCCGGCACCCGTTTTTCAGGATTTTTAGCGCAGGAAGTAGAGCAGGCGGCTATTGCGGCACAATACAATTTCAGCGGGGTGGATAAGCCTGCAAATGATAATACTCCTTATGGGATTCGTTATGCCGAAATGGTGGTACCGCTGGTAAAAGCCATGCAGGAAATGAAATTGCTGCTTGATAAGCAGCAAGCTGAAATAGAGGCATTAAAAAAACAATTAAAATAACAATAGTTGTTTATCTGAACTGATAGACAACTGCATAAAGTATTCCTGAACATAAAAACATATTAAGATGGATAGGAAAGATTTTTTAAACACACTTGTTCCACAAAGCCTTAAAAGTAAAAAGGAGGCCCGCAAGGCGCTTGATGAGAATGACCAGCGGCTTGCACCACTGAGCATTACCTCAGGGCTGGCACCCTATGCAGGTGCCTGGTCAGACAATGAAGTGATTCACCTGCTGAAGCGCCTTTGTTTTGGCGCACCCAGGGAGGACGTGGAATTTTTTAAAACCATGACCTATGTGCAGGCGGTAGATAGTTTGCTGAATACAGTAAATACAAATACTGCGCTGGGCGCACCAGTAAAAGTATATACCACCAACACGGTTGATACGCCTGCCAACGACCCCGACTGGGCGGTACCGGTAGGTGGCACATGGGTAAATGCAAGTACCAATTCAGGCACCGTAAATTATTACCGCAGGGAATCGCTGCGCTCCTGGTGGTTCAGCACATTGGTTAATCAGCCACGCAGTATCGAGGAAAAAATGATACTTTTCTGGAGTACACACGTTACGATAGAATTTGATATTGTAGACAATGCAAGGCTTTGCCACCAATACCTGCAGTTGCTGCGCCAGTATGCAATGGGGAATTTCAAAAATTTCATCAAGGCCATTACACTCAATCCTGCTATGCTGGTTTACCTTAACGGATACCAGAATACCAAAACTGCACCGGATGAGAACTATGCCCGAGAACTGCAGGAACTGTTCACAATGGGTAAGGGGCCTGACAGTCTATACACAGAAAATGACGTGAAGGCTGCCGCCAGAGTACTTACAGGTTACCAGGTAAACGGCACCACAGCTACTTCATTTTTTACTGCCAGCAGGCATGATGTCAATCCAAAAATATTTTCTGCTTTTTACAACAATACTGTCATCAACAGGCCACTGGCAGCCGACGGGCCACTGGAGCTGGATGATTTGATGACAATGCTGTTTAATGCAAATGAAGTGGCATTGTATATCTGCCGCAGGCTTTACCGTTACTTTGTTTATGGTAATATTTCTGCTGATGTGGAAACAAATATCATTATCCCGCTGGCCAATACATTCCGCACTAATAATTACAATATCAAACCGGTACTCGACCAATTATTTAAAAGTGAACATTTCTTTGATGTGCTGCAGTTTGGCGCTATGATTAAGAGTGGTGTTGACTTTACAGCAGGCCTGGTACGTGAATGTAAAATTAACCTTCCGCCAGCTTCTAACCCGCAACTGCGGCACAGGCACCTTACTTATCTTACTGCAACTTTCCTGGCACAGCAGGAGCAAACATTGGGTGATCCGCCAAACGTATCAGGATGGGCAGCTTATTACCAGGAACCTGTTTTTGATAAATCGTGGATTACTACCGACACTTTTACCAAGCGGCAGGCACTGATGAATACATTGCTCAACAGTGGCTACAGCAACGGGGGATTTAAAATGGAATTTAATGCAGTGGATTTTGCAAAGCGAATGCCTAATCCTGCTGACCCCAATGCACTGATACTTGATTTTAATAAATTCCTGTTGCGCCGTACGCTCAGCCAGGGACTAAGAGATCAAATAAAAACTGATATTTTACTTACCGGGCAGATAACCGACAGTTATTGGACGGATGCCTGGAACGCATACGTCAATTCTCCGGCCAATCTTAATAATTTTACAGTTGTAAACAACCGGTTAAAAACGCTGGCGGCTTATTTTATGAGTAAGCTGGAAGAGTACCAATTGATGTAAAAAACAGTTAAGCAAATGAATATGAAGCAGCCGTAAAACCGGGAATAAAAAAGCAGGCAACAGTTTCCGGAGGCTTCAATACTAAAAATATTAAAATAAAAAACTGATGAAACGTAGAAAATTTATCCGCAATACTGCACTGGGCACCGTAGGCCTGCCCGGTATATTAAACGGGTTTAACATTACCGCACATGGCGAAAACAGTGTGCTGGGGAAATTCTATACTTCTACTGTGCCAACTGACCATGTGCTGGTAATTGTACAGATGAGTGGTGGTAATGACGGATTGAATACGGTGATTCCGCTTGACCAATACAGCAATTATTTTAATGCACGCAGTAACATTGACATTCCTGAAAACAGGGTGCTGGCACTCACGGGCACTATTGCAACAGGGCTGCACCCATCGCTTACCGGTTTCAGAGATATGTACAATAATGGAGACCTTTGCATTGTACAGAGCGCCGGTTATCCAACGCCTAACTTTTCACATTTCCGTGCCACGGATATATGGATGACAGCATCCAACAGCAATGAGTATCTAACTACTGGCTGGATGGGGCGTTATGCCAATGGCGAGTACCCTGGCTTCCCCACGGGCTACCCCAATGCTACCATGCCCGATCCCCTTGGTATACAATTCGGGTCGGGTACGGCGCTTGCCACGCTGGGGCCCACTATCCAAACGGCTTATACCATCAGCGACCCCAATGCGTTTATCAACAATGCAGATGGGGGAGAAGATGTGATCACTCCAGGTACACCAGCCAATGATAAGCTATTGTATGTGAGAGAAATATCAAAGCAATCGCAGGCATATTATAATGTGGTAAAAACTGCCTACAATCTTCCGGGCAACAGCAACCTGGCTACTTATCCCTCAAACTCGTCACTCAGTAACCAGTTGAAAATTGTTGCAAGGCTGATCAACGGCGGTTTGAAAACGAAAGTGTATGTGGTAAGTACCGGTGGTTTTGATACACACAGTGCACAGGTAAATAACAATGATACTACTACCGGTGCGCATGCCAACCTGATGGCCAACCTGGCTAACAGCATCAAAGCATTTCACGATGACCTGAAACTGATGGGTAAGGATGGCCGTGTATTGGGTATGACTTTCAGTGAATTTGGCCGCAGGGTGAAAAGCAATGCCAGTGTTGGTACCGATCATGGTTATGGTGCGCCGATGTTTGTTTTTGGCACACCGGCAACCGGCGCTATAATAGGAGCCAATCCTCTATTACCCGCAGTGGCAGGAGTAAATGACAACCTGCCCATGGTAAATGATTTCAGAAATATTTACTGGAGTATATTAAAGCGCTGGCTATGCCAGGATGCTCCGAGTTTGCTTGAAGTGATGGTAAGACCATACACCGAAATTGATGTGTGCAGTAATACGGATTGTAACCCGGGTGGCAGGGTAACAAATGCCGAACAGAATTTGGTGAGTAACTATCCCAATCCTGCAATTGGCATTACCACTGTGGAGTTTAAAACAGATGGTGGGCATACCATGCTGCAATTGATGGATCATAAAGGGCTTGTACTGGCAAACCTGCTTGATCGTACATATGGCGGGCCTAAAACAATTACGATGCCGGTTGACCTGAGTAATTATAAAGCGGGTATGTATTATCTCCATTTTGTGAATGGAAGTAAGCAGCAGATGAAGGCAGTGATTAAAAATTAAAGGGAGTAGAACGGTTTTTTGGAAAAAATACTTTTGCAGATGTGAATAAATACTATCTGCATTTAATCCTGTTTGGCAATATTATTGATGAACATGTATGAATAAAACATACTGGAAATACTTATAAACCATAAAACACAAAAATGAAAAAACAACAAATTAGTTCTTTTGCCGGAAAGCAATTATCCAGAAATGAAATGAAGAACATTAAAGGTGGCAGTACTGCATTCTTAGGGGTTTGGGTATGTGTTATTGACGATTACCAGTGTTTCAGGTACGATTACCTGTGCCGTGCATCCTGCTCAAAACCTACGGGTTGCAGGCTGTTGAGTTACTGCCCTTAAAGTGCATACAGTGCCGCAGGTTTACAGCCGGTCTTAGTAAACAAACGATTTGTAAAACAAGCAAGAAAAACAGAAGTATGAAAAAACAAGAAATGGTTTCTTCCGCTGGCAAAAAATTATCAAGAAACGAAATGAAAAAACTGGCAGGCGGTGCAGTGTTGGCAGGAGGTGCATGGGGTTGCGGCACGGATGGGCCCTGTTACCCAACCAAGGCAAGGTGTATGGCTAACTGCCCTGGTAAGGTATGCTCCATTTCAAGAGGTTGCCTGAGTTGAAGGGTATTTTACCTCATCCTCAAAATGAATTGATAACCATAAATTTGATATCAGCGGAATAAAAGCCACTGAAAAATGCATATTAGTATAAGTAAACTTTAAAACAAAAAAAATGAAAAAACAAAAAATGGCTTCTTTACCGGGTAAAAAATTATCCAGGAATGAAATGAAAAATCTTAGTGGCGGTGCTGCAGCAGCAGGTACATGGGTTTGCCGAAGGGATGGTTACACCTGCTTTTCAACCAAATCTGCATGTGTTGCAAATTGTTCCAACAAAGTATGCGTATTGTACGGAGCCTGTCCGTAAGAGCTGCACAAAATTTTATTAAAATCAGGCGTATGATTCGCTAAGTAGCTTTCAGTATGTAAAATCTAAAACAAAAAACAATGAAAAAACAACAAATGGCTTCTTCCCCCGGTAAAAAATTATCAAGGAACGATATGAAAAAGCTTAGTGGCGGTGCTGCATATTATGGCACATGGGTATGCCCAAGTGATGGTTATTCCTGCTTTCCTAACAAATGGAATTGTCTTTACAGATGTCCTGATAAGGTATGCTATTTAGCTGATTATTGCCCTTAATGTACAATTAAAAGAAATTGAAATCTTAGGTGTATTATGTTCAAACCCTGCTCTATGCACTGTTTGCAGCAGGGTAATTCTGTTAGAATCCTTTTTATTAATCAATTAAACAAAAAACAATGAAAAAGTCACAAACGGCTTCTTTCCCGGGCAAAAAATTGTCGAGAAACGAAATGAAAAACCTCGCTGGTGGCGCTGCTGCACTGGGTATTTGGGTATGTGTGCCCGATGGGTATGCATGTTATTCAAGTAAGTCAACATGCAACGCTAACTGCACCTCTGCATGCAGATTATTTGGCGGTTGTCCATAAGCAGTAACGATGTTTTTTAAAATTACCGGCCTTTGAGATTACTTTAATTTTAAAGGCCGGTATTTTTTTGTACAATATCAGAAACACATAATAGTTCCGATATTTTAATAAACACAAAAAAATGGAAAAGCAAACAACAGCTCCTTTCTCTGGAAAGCAATTGGCAAGACTGAAATGAAAAAACTGGCAGGCGGAGTAGCGGCTGTCGGCGGTAAGTGGAGCTGCAGCTCAAACCTCTGTAGTTGTTATGCAAACAAGCCGCTTTGTGCTGTTGTTTGTTTTAAGCCATTCACCTGCAGGCAGATAGATGCCTGTTTTAGATAACCCGAAAACAACTGGATAAAAAAGTGAACCCGGGCGCTGTTTGATATTAGTGGGTAGCTTTATTTTGGCTGGCATCGGGAAATTTTATTGTCTGCAAAACCGAATGAACATTTAATACGTAATAAACAGAGTATACTTTTTTTATAATCTAAAACAAAAAATGATGAAAAAACAAACACAATCCTCTTTTGCCGGAAAGCAATTATCAAGAAAAGAAATGAAAAACATTACTGGTGGTGTAAGCGCTGCTGTTGGCCTGTGGGTTTGTACCAAGGATTATTTTGAATGTTATTTTACCCTTGGCGAATGCAAGGCCGGTTGTTCCATCCCCACAAGGTGCAGGTTTTATAATAATTGTCCATAAGCCTTTTTTGAAAGGACAAATGTTGTTAAAAACTGCCTTACGGCTGAAAAGCGTAAGGCAGTTTTTTTTATTGAGCAATGTTTTTCTGCTTTAAACAATTCCCGGAATGCACTGTATTTTTTTATTGCAAGAACCACCGTGTAACTTTCCTCGTAATATAAAGAGTAACTATTTTTTATAACAAAAAAATAAAAAAATGATGGAAAAGAAAAAACAGTTTTCTCTTGCCGGCAAACAATTGTCAAGAAAAGAAATGAAAAACCTTACTGGCGGTACAGCCGCCGCTGCATGGCAGCTTTATTATTGCACTACAGACATCGAGTGTTTCTTTACCCAGGGAGAGTGCAAAGCACATTGCGGAGCCCGTCCATGCCGTGCCTGCAGTGCTTGCCCATAAAGTACTGACTTAGTATGCACATTTTATCAGACAGTAAGCCTGCTTTATATTCGTGTAAGGCAGGTTTACTTATATCTTGCCCTTACCAGAATTGACCATAAAAAACCTGTTTTGGTATTGGTGGAAAACAGCACCAGTTTTTCGGAGTCAATATTTCCGGGTGGAAAACAGGCAGAATTACAAAAAAAGGTCATGATTTTTTTACAGTTCTATTGTACTGCTTTTTTTGCATAACATAGATACAGCAATATGCAGACAGGTAAATTTCAGCCTTAAAAATGTATTCCATTTACCTTAAAGCCACCATTACTAAACTCCAAACTGGGGGCAGGAAATTTAAACGCATTTAAAACACCCAGCAGCAGGCGGATCCCTTTTTTATTAGTTTTTATTTTGGTCAGGTCAATGTCAGGGGCGATAAACCATTGCCGGTAGCGTTTTATATCAGGCCGGTTAAAGTTTATATTGCCATTGTCATCTTTACCAATGTTATTTTCTGCGCCAAACAGCCCTTCGGCACCATAACCCACAGCCACATTGAGCCAGCGGGGCAGCTTACTTTTTGGAAAGAAGGATTTGAGGTTGATGCTGGCCCAGTAGGTTTGGGCATTGTAATCTTTGATAAAACGTTCAGTAGGGCTTTTGCCAAATATTTTATTGGCACGGCTGTTCAATTCAGCATCTCCATAATTACGCTGGTGAAAGGAGAATTTGACTTTGATGCGCTGCTCATCCCATGCCAGCTCCTGCGAAATAACGGCCCCGCTGCCCAGCAGGTTGGCAGCAATATCGCTCCAGCTCCATCCCCAACCTTTGCTGAAGCCATCTAATGTTTCAATTACGGTTTGATAAGCCGCACCGCTCAGGCCACCTATCCAGATGCGTTTGTTGCGGGGCAGCCCCGTCCAGCGCCACATTTCTGTACTGCCATAGCTGCCAATATAAGCACCATAAAAATGCCCCACTTTGTCTACCTGCAGCCACTCCCGGCTGTCGTTAAAACTGTGAAAATTCGTTTGAGGGTATTGCCTGTACCAGGCACTGTAAAAACCCACCAGCGTGGAGCCATAGCCAACAATATTGCCAATGGTAACAAGGCGTACACGTTTTTTGTTGTAAGGATAAACGGGTTTATCTGCCAGTTTAAGATTGTTAAGGATAGGAGCTGGCAGATAGCGTTTCTCCTGGTTCTCAGGTATCCGCTCTTGCGATATTGGGCCTTTGATAGAATCATATACAGGCAGCTTGCGGGTGCTGTCCTGTGCATTGCTCAGCATTGGCAATGTAAGCAGGCTGAATAGTATTACTGCCGTACAAGTGAGTGACACA
>JANMDL010000201.1:0-3908 GCA_031376295.1 Chitinophagales bacterium | reverse complement strand
CCTTCAAATATTTCATCCAGTTTTTCTTCCTTAATACCAATACCTGTATCTTTTACTTTAAATATAACACTTATATTTTCCGCAGTTTCATCATCGGCAAATGCCTGCAGCACCACTTTACCCTCCAGGGTAAATTTAAGCGCATTGGATATAAGGTTATTCAGCACCTGGCTCAGCTTTAAAGGGTCGCTCACTACATTTTTGCCAGCCAGCTTATCATCCTGCAGTAATTCAAACTCAAGCTCTTTGTTTCTGAACTGGTTTTCAAAAGCACCTGCAATTTTCTGCAGCATATCCGGCAAATTAAATACCTGGTTGTTAAACTCCATTTTGCCTGAATCAATTTTACTGAAATCCAGTATATCGTTGATGATACTAAGCATGTGCTCTGATGAATACAATTGCAGTTTCAATTGCTCCCTTGCTTTTGCAGAAATGGTTTCGTCCTCCATCATCAGGTTACTGGTGCCGATAATTCCGTTAAGGGGAGTACGCAGCTCATGGCTCATGCTGGAGAGGAAGCGGGTTTTTACTTTTACGGATTTTTCTAACCTTGATTTGTACCTGTCCAATTCCATTTCCGGCTCTTTCATGCAAGAAATATCCTGTATGGATAATATGTGGAACTCTCTGTTTCCGCTGATAAATGTATTGGTTTCTACAGCCGCAGCAAATTCACGCTTGGTATGTGTTCTGAATAAAGCTTCACCCTTCCAGTTCCGGGGAATACCGTTCATCAGTGTTTCCAGGTTTTCGCTGTCAGCAGCCAGGTAGCGCATCATAAACTGAGAAATATACAAACCATTCAACCGCAGCTCAAGCGGCAGCTCAAATAATAAGGAGGCCTGTTTGTTGTAGTCTGTTATTTCACTTGTGTTATTGTCAACAATGATATACGCAATCGCATCTGATTGAAACAGTACTTCAGCATAATTTTTTCTGGCAAGCAAACTCTTATTTTTAATGTAAATAGGCATCAGGTACCTGAGGCACATAGCCGATATAACAACAGAGGTATTTACCCTGAAAATAAAAAGTGCATTAAGCGCAAAATCCTCTTTGCCTTTTACTGAATAGATAAAGCTGAGGGAAATGATGAGTAGAAAAATGCAGATGGTAAAATAAAACAAACGGAAACTGATTTTTCGCCTCAGGTCGCTCCCGTAAATAACAAACACAATAATCACCGGCATATAATACAGGTAACTGCCACTTGCAAAACCATTTTTAAATACCAAAAAGGCAATAACCAATAATATAAAAAAACAATTAAAGGGTACAAGCCGGTGGCTCTTTTTCCGGGTGTCTAATAAAACGGCTACTATTATATTTACTACAGTTATAACGCCAAAGGCTATTGGCTCATATTGAATCTGCTGCCTTAGTGAAAGTACAATGTCTGTTGAAAAAATACACAAAAATGAAAAAACACTAATAAGCACAGGAAAACCCTCAGACCTGGCTTCTTTTCTGATTTGCTGCGCCACTCTTTGTATAATTCCAGGTATATTTCCCTGGCCTGCTGTATCCATTCAATCGTGGTTTTAGGAGTAATTTACAGTTAACGGCTTTTTTTATCATTTGTTGTACTATTTTTGTAAAAACACGATACTTATTAAAATAAAATCACATTGATGGAGAACGGGACTTTTGCTTTTGATAACAGGTTGGATATTGATTATTTACAAAGCCTGTATGAAGGGGATACTGAATATGCTGCCGTAATATTTGATCAGTTTTTACAAAGCTACCCCGCACAGTGGCAGGAATTAGAAGCAAGTATTGCCTCTGGGGATATAAAAGCCTGTAAAGGGCATATACATAAAATGAAAGCCAGTTTCAGTTTTGTAGGGCTAACACAGCTTACCCAAAAAGCGCAAGTGATAGAGGAGCACTGTATTGAAAACTATGATATTAACACCATAAAAGCTTTACAGCAAGACTTTAGAGCCAGCCTTGCTGAACTGATTCCGATTGTGGAGGAGGAACTGAAACGAATGCAGGCTTAGTTGACGGTTTATTAAATTCCAATACAGGCTACTCCCCGGTTATATTCCAAATTACCACTGCTTATTCCGTTTACACACTAACACTCCTTTTGCAGTACCGGCAGGTGTTTTGCGCTCGTAAAAGCATAGACACCGAATTGTTACTGACATTTGGTTCTTTTTGCATTTTCCTTCTGCAATTTGTACAAAATACAGTATGAATAACCTTTGCTGGTTTTTCCCGGGAGCAGCATCAGGCTGCAACAAGCATATACTTTCCCGTTGCAAAAGCTGGCACTATTTATGCTGAATCATAGATTCATACCAACAAACTTTACTGCAAATAACTGCCAGGAGAAAGGAACCAGTGTAAGCTGCAAGTTATTTACAAGACCATTTTTTTCGGCTTCACATGCCAAAATTACCCGTTCGGTAAGGAATATACGCTCCTCTGTGCTTTAGTATATACATTTAACTCAAACTTGCACTGCTTGATAAGATTACTGACATATACAAAATCAAAGCCCGTTATGGGCATGCTGTTGATTTTGTTGTGCTGGTCAATGCAAATAAACGCCCAATCTCCACCAAGGGCCAGCCAGCGCTCCCTTAATGGGTTACAGGAAGTTTTAAGTTCCGGATCATCATTTATTGAAAACAAGGGTCAGTATGGAAAAACGATGATTGGACATCAAAAAATGGGTGCCATCCTGTACGGGTATGAGGGCCTGGAAATGCCGGTTTTATTTACACCAAAGGGGCTGATACACCTGCACAGAAAATCGGATCCCCTATCCAAAGCAGCCGAAGAAAGATTAGAAAAACAGGGAGTACCCGAAGCTGTTATTGAACGTAAAAAAAATATAACAGACAAGGTTATTACCATGGAATGGGCTGGCAGTAACCCCGATGTGCAGATAGAAACAAGCGGCAGAACAAATGATTACCACAGTTATGGCATGCTTACAGAAAAAGCATTCGGCTATAAAAAAATTACGTACAAAAATATATACCCAGGCATAGATGTGGTGTACACATTCCCCAATAACCAAAAACCCGGGTTTGAATACAGCCTGCTGGTGCAGCCAGGTGCCGATTTGAGCCTGGTAAAAATGAAATACGGTGGCGATGTAAAAACCATTCAAACTGACAGCAGGGGCAATCTTATCATCAGTTCAGCTATTGATGGTATTTCAATAACGATACCCGTTAGTTATTACGGCGACAGGCTGCTGAACAAAAGTACCGGCGAAATCAATGCCGGATATAAACTATCCGGTACGGAAGTCAGCTTTTCCTTCCCCGGCGGGTATGATGCATCAAAGCCAATGGTGATTGACCCGTTTGTTTCGGGTACCGGTACTTTAACCGGGTTGAATGCAGGCAAGGCAAGGGATGTAGATTTTGATTATGCGGGCAATATATATGTAACCGGTGGCGGCTCACAGGCTACTGCCTTCAGCCTGGCAAAATATAATGCAGCCGGGGTGCTGCAATGGACATTTAATGGCGCATTGTCCGTTCCTTTCTGGTCATCCAACAGTTATTATGGTGGATGGATGGTGGAAAAACCAAGCGGCAGTGTTTACATTGGCCAGGGATTCATCTATCCTGCAGGCTTCAGGGTAATCAGGATAAGTACCACAGGGTTGTACGACAATTATATTACTACTGCCAACGGTAATTTTACCGAGGCATGGAAGATGTTCTGGAGTTGCAACAATGGCACACCGCAGATATTGATTGCTGGTGGTGGCATCAATTCCAATATCAACTTTGGTGTTTTTACTCCTCCATCCACAACTGTTACTTCTTTAAATGTAACGGGTATTCCTTATGCAGGCACTGCTGGCGGCGGCTGGGCGCAGGATATTGCCGATTTTGTTTTTGACCCTGCCAACAATGATATGTATTCTATTT